>JAKUQR010000034.1 GCA_022450155.1 Gammaproteobacteria bacterium
GGAGTCTACAGTTGGGGTCACACCTAGTCTGACTCAACCCCCCCTTCGGCGAGGCTATATTCACCTGCACTACGATTAGCTTGGTAATGCGGATATTAGTGGGTTATGCTTCCGTTCGTAATACTGCGTCAAGGTTAAATAACGTATAGTCAATTCTGGGGGAAATAGTCAACGTGCATTGGGGAGCCAGCGTTGACTAGAAAAGGAGCACGATCCATTGCAGCGCGCGGTCGATTAAATGGTGTCTGAGAGCCAGTCCGTCTTCGAAGTTAAAGACGGCAGCATCGCCTTTGGCGGCAACCAGGCGCTCGACGAGGTCTCGTTCGCGATGGAGAAGGGTCAGTTAATCGGCCTAATTGGCCCAAACGGTTCCGGCAAAACCACCCTGCTGAACGCGACGAGCGGTATCTATCCACTGAACTCTGGTGCGATCAGCTTCGAAGGTAATCGGATCGAGAAAGAACCACCCCACCGGATTGCCCGGGCCGGAGTTGCCCGCACGTTCCAGATCGCACGTATCTTTCCGCACATGACCACCTTGGAGAACATGCTTGCACCGGGATTCGCGGTCCGTGACGGCGGAAAAGAGACCCGCGTGACCCTGATCCGACGGGCGAAGGAATATCTCGATTTTCTGGACATCGCGGATTTCGCCGACGAGCAGGCCGGCGATCTTTCCGGCGGGCAGCACATGCTGCTGCAGTTTGCCCGGGCGCTGATGCTTAAACCCCGTCTGATGCTCCTGGATGAACCGTTCGGGGGCATTCATCCTCTTTTGATCGAGCGCATTCTCGAGCGTATTCGGGATCTTCGCGACCAGGGCATCGATTTCATCGTCGTGAGCCATGACCTGCCGACAATCATGGGCCTCGCCACGCGGATCGTGGTGCTCGCCAACGGCAAGGTGATCGCTGACGGCACCCCGGGGGAGGTGCGTGAGGATCCCGGCGTGATCGAAGCGTATTTGGGAGTCTGACCGTGCTCAGCGCACACAATATAGTTGCCGGCTACGTCGATGAAATCGACATTCTTCAGAATGTCTCCGTAGACGTACAGGAGCAGCAGATCACCTCCGTGATTGGACCCAATGGCTCGGGCAAATCCACCCTGATGCGTGTAATCTGCGGCTTTCTCACGCCCAAGTCGGGTCAGGTTCTCTGGGACGACACCGACCTGACAGGGCGCCAAAGTCACACTATGGCCGGACTTGGAATCTGTTACCTGCCGCAGGAGCGAACCGTATATCCCCACCTGACGGTGGAACAGAACATCTATCTCGGCGGCTGGACCTTCCGCCGTGACAAGGCGCGCATCCGGCACGAATTGTCGCGGGTCTACGATCTGTTCCCGATGATGCAGGAGCGGCGCAAGTCAAAGGCCGGTAACCTGTCCGGGGGAATGCAGAAGATCCTCGAAGTTGCCCGCGGCATGATGATCAAACCTGAGATACTGATCTGCGATGAACCAACAGTCGGTCTCGCGCCAATAATCGCCAAGGAGGTGTACGATACAATCGAACGCCTAAAAGCTGACGGCCTGACCATTCTCCTCGTCGACCAGAACGTGCGCGAGGCGATCCGTATCGGCGACCAGATCTATGTACTCGAAGTCGGGCAGAACAAGGTGAATGGAACCCGGGCCGAATTCGAGGCCAATCAGCATGACATGATCAAGGACTGGCTGCAGATCTGAATGATAATTTCACCGGGCAGTCTGCCACGTAGGAGTCGGTGGAATTTCATTAACGACATTAACCACCAACCATGAGGACAAGACGATGATTGAAATACGTCACAAGCAGTTGCTGTCGCAGTTTGCGCTGGTCGCAGCGCTCTCGCTGTCTGTCAGCGCCACTCAGGCGGGGGAGACGATCAAGATCGGCGGTATGGCGCCGCTGTCTTCACCGGGCAGCTACCAGCAGGGCCCAGAACTGGTCCTCGGACTGGAATGGGCCGTCGCTGATTTCAATGCCGCCGGCGGCGTGCTTGGCAAACAGATTGAATTGATTGTCTATGACACCCAGGGCCGTCCCCCGACGGGCGCTACGGTAGTTGAAAAACTCATCACCCAGGACAAGGTGGTTGCTGCTGCAGGCGAGTATCACTCGTCCGTCTGCAAGGCCGAAATTGAGGTCTTCCATCAGCACGGAATTCCGTTTGTGATCGGGTCGTGCTGGTCGGATTCCCTCACCAAAGCAGGTTATGACGAAGTGTTTCGCACCAGCGTCTACTCGTCCAAGCTGGCCGAGAACATGGTTGCCGTGATGGCGGCGAACGGCATCAAAAAGGTAGCCAGTCTGGTTGAGGATACGGACTATGGTATCGGTATCGCAAAAAACATCGAAAGTGCGATCAAGAAGCTGAATGCGGATATCGACTTCCAGTATGAAGTGGTCGAGAAAACATCCAAGGACTTCGTACCGATCCTGCTCAAGTACAAGACCCAGGTGAAGCCGGAGGTGCTGATTGTCGCCGTCACCCAGCCGGGTGGCTTCCTCATCCTGAAGCAGGCTCACGAGATTCGTTTCGCGCCGAGCAGAGAGACACTTTATCTTGATGGTACCTGTACCGCACAGAACGACAAGGTGTTCTGGGAAGCGGTGAAGGATGCGGGCAAATACGTGCTGATGTCCTGCCCCTACAGCCCGAGTGTAAAACTGACTGATTTGGGCGAGAAAATCAAAGAGCGCTATGTCAGCCAGTTTGATCGTCAGCCAAACTACCTGCCCTTGCAGGGGTACGACGCGATGCTCTCGTTACTGACCGCGATCAACAACGCCGGTTCGACCGACAGCAAGGCCATCATCAAGGCCCTGAAGGCGCTCAAGGTCACGGGTACGCGGGGCGATATCGAGTTCTCACAGGAAGACGGGGTCTGGCATCACCAGTGGAAGGCCGTACCGACGTTTATCTTCCAGTACACCGAGGTGGGACAGTCGGCGGGCGACGCGGCCGTGCTCTTTCCCAAGCAATTTGCCACCGCGGGAATTGTTCGACCATAACTTGGCTGTAGCCGGGGCCGGGGGTGGGCAACAGCCACTCCCGGCCCGTGTTTTCTCCCGGTAAGATGATCTAGTCCATGGACTATTACATTCTCGCGCAAGTCATCAATGGTGTGATCTTCGGGCTGATCTATGCCCTGATTGCGCTGGGCCTGACTGTGGTGTTCAGCATTATGCGGGTCGTGAACTTCTCCCACGGCGAGTTCTACATGCTCGGTGGATACGCGTTGTATGCGCTGACCGCCGGTGCGGTGACGCTATTCTCAATCCCACTGATCCTGCCAACGATCGTTGGTCTGCCACTGGCCATGGTCGCCGTCGCCATTTTCGGTATCCTGGTGGAACGGGGCCTGTTGCGCCCGGTTTATACCGCGCGTATGGATCGACCGGAGGAGTACGCCATCATTCTGACCTTTGGCCTGTCGCTGTTTCTCCAGTACGGCGCCTTGGTGACGGTCGGTCCCTACGAGATGACGCCAGGGTCGTTCTGGGAAGGATCGAAGCACATTATCGGCGACCTTTACCTCGGCGGCGACCGGTTGTTCGCGGCTGGCACCTCTGTGTTCCTGATCGGAGCCACCTTGTTCTTCATTTACGGCACCTGGACCGGTCGAGCGCTCATGGCCACGGCACAGAATCGGGTCGGCTCGACCATCGTCGGTATTAACACGGTCAGGATGAACATCACTGCAATGGCACTCGCCGGCCTTCTCGCCGGTGCGGCCGGCGCTCTGCTGGCACCGGTTTTTCTGGTCTACCCCGACGTCGGTCAGATCCCTGTGATCAAGGGCTTTGTAATCATCGTTCTGGGCGGCATGGGCTCGATTCTAGGTGCAGTAATTGCAGCCGTTATCCTCGGCTTAGTGGAGAGTCTGGGTTCGGTATACTTCTCGGTCGCCTACCGTGACGTGTTCGCGTTCCTCGTCCTGATCGGGGTGCTACTTTTTCGACCTCACGGGTTGTTAGGGCAGAAGGCGCGCCGAGTATGACTCGCTTCGAAAAGACGACTTGCGTACTGGCCCTGGCCGGTGGGCTGGCGATCCCACTTCTGCTTTACGACCAGCCATACCTGATTCGGGTTGCAGCGTCAGTGTTGTACTTCATTATCCTCTCGTCATCATGGAACCTGCTGCTCGGTTATGCCGGTCAGTTATCCTTCGCGCACGCAGCTTTCGCGGGTATCGGTGCCTATACCTCGGGGCTTCTCAGCGCTGGATTTCTTGGAGACAACTTCTGTACAAGCCTAGTTGAAAATGGTCTGGGGGTCGTCTCTGATTTGCTCTGTGGTGAGAACTACTCCAGGGATTTTTCCTACGGCGTTCACCCGGGGATTAGCATATTCGTCGGCGGCGCTGTTGCAGCGGGTATCGGCTGGTGCCTAGGGCGTATGTGTCTTCGCACCCGCGGACCTTATCTCGCCCTGATGACCCTCGGTTTCTCGGAAACAGTTCGGTTGATCTTGCAGATTGAACATGAATACACCCGGGGCTCGCTCGGACTTCGAATTCCCTATCTGTGGACCACTGACGACGGGTTACCGAATCACGCTGTTGGTTATCTCATCATGCTGGCACTGACCGTGATTACGATAGTTGTCCTCTATTACCTGGTCAATTCGGAAAAAGGGCTGTTCTTTAAGGCGATACGCGAAGATGAGGATGTAGCCGCGGTGATGGGTGTTGATCTGGTGAAATGGAAAGTCAATGCCTTCGTCATCTCGAGCGGGTTTGCCGGTCTCGCCGGCGCCATCTACGCTCACCTTTTTGTACAGGTACTCGCGCCGCAGATGCTGCTGCTTCTTGAAATGGGGCTGATCCTGGCGATGACTATTGTCGGAGGGCTGGGAACGCTGACCGGTCCAATTATTGGTGCGATACTGCTAGTCGTTTTGTGGGAATTCATGCGAGATATTAGCCCTTACGCCCACATGCTCCTCTTTGCCACGCTCGTTATTATTGTCATGAAGTTCTTCCGTGAGGGGATTTTCGGTCTAATCGCCCGTCGTTTGAAGGCAAAGAACCTGATCAGCAAAGCGCCGCCGTTCACGGTGGAATAACATCGAAGCAATCCTGCGGCGCAGAAACTGCCGCTCATTCCTGGTCGACAGCCGAATCGGGTTCGCTACCGCGATCGCCGCGGTGCAAGTTGCGCTATGCTCCAGAGGTGGTCGCTTTTTAAAGTTGTGTCAAACATCCCAGCCACCATCGACCGCAAGTTCCTGCCCGGTAATATTGCGGGCGTCATCCGAGGCCATGAACAACACCGCGTTGGCGACGTCCTGCGGGGTCGTGACCCGCTTCAGAGCCATCTCCTGCACGTATTCGTCGTAAACCTGTTCAACTGTCCACCCGCGTACTTTTGCCTTGGCTTCACACAGCTTGGACATGCGTGGTGTTTCGACGATGCCCGGGCAAACGGCATTGACGTTGATGTTGTGTTTGCCCAGTTCCAGGGCGACGGTGCGGGTGATCCCGCGTACCGCCCACTTGGACGCGCTGTATGAAGTGCGCATCGGATAACCGCGCAGTCCTGAAGTACCGCCGATATTGACGATTTTCCCGCCATTTTGCGCAATCATGGCCGGTACAACGTGCTTGATTGGCAAGAAAGTGCCTCTTTGGTTGGTCATAATCACGTCGGTGAATTCCTCGACGGCAATATCCTGAACGGGGGTCTCTATGGGACCGGTCACGCCAGCGACGTTGACCAGGATATCAATCTGATTGTCAAAAACCCGGAGTGCATGGGCGACCATATCCCTGACCTGCTCTTCGTTTGTCACATCACAGGCGACGACGTGCGCGTCCCGGTCAAGTAATCGAACCTGGGCTGCCACTTCCTCCAGCGCCGCTGTATCCCTCGCAGTCAGAACGATGTCAGCGCCTTCCCGAGCGAGGGTTGTCGTGATCGCCGCGCCCATTCCTTTGGCGGCACCGGTGACAATTGCTTTTCTGTTCTCCAGTTTCATGGGAATCTTCCTCTCTACATCGGATCATGATTAACATCCTGCGCGCCCAACCTTGATATCATGCCAAACCTACCCACCGGGTCGATTTACTCCGAATGTTTATCCTATTAGGTTTCGAGTTATTCTAGCGGGCCGACAGCATGATAGACGGTTGCAGGCGGCGTCTTCCAATCTAGACCGAGCATTACAGTGTGACACACTCGAACCCGCATCTGGACTGTGTGAAACTTTACCTGAAGGACCTGCTTGAAGGTGCGGTTAGGGCGTGGAATGTTGTTGCTGACGTTACGGTCAGTGATGATCGCGCCGAAGCGCAGGTGACTGCAGCCGATGGGGTTGCTGTCCACATTACTTGCCGACCAGGTCCTGCCGGTGACTGGCAGTGGCACCTGTCCCGGCTGAACGGGAAGACTGAACAGCCGCGGAATCGGGCCTACCCCTCAGTGTTGGCGATACTGCGTGCCTTGCGTACAGAACTGGCGCCCGACCATCAGGTCTATGGCCTGGTGATCACCCCGCGGTCGGCCAGTCTGTAGCCGCGGGCCCGAGGTGAAATTGATCCCGGCTTCCAGAAGCGTCCAGCGACAACGAGCAGAACGTGAAGTTCCGGACTCATACAATGTTACGTCCACAATATTCCTTCCTGGTGATTCTTTCGGTAGCCCCCTAACTCTTATGTTGGGAATCCGATATCCGGATCGGCCAAGCAAACCATCAACCGGGTGCCTTACTTAACAGACAGAGAAATGTGTAGATGTGTTTCTTCAAAACTTCTTCGACAGTTCTGATTTCTTTTCTGCGTAGTCCTGATGATCTATAAGTTTATTATCTCTGAAGTCGCGACCAACACCACGGCCACGAGAAAACCAACAGACCATGCCAGCGCTATTGGAATATGGCGTTTCATACCAACAATCCTACGCCCATCAAATATTCTAAATCCAAATGTACGGGTCTGTGAGTGCTACATCTTCAAAGAGCCCTAACACCCCTTCTACCCAGCTCTATTAAAGAGCCAAACAACCTAAACTTTCCTATCTCCCAGGAATGGCCTACTTACAGGATTCATTGGTTATTTTAAAAGATTAAAACCTAACTGATTCTTAGCACCTAAGTTGGAGTGAAACCTTGTGCGAATAGATTGATCTAGAGTATGGTCGCCGTGCTTTGGTCAGGGTCAGGACGACACAATCGACATGCATAGCACGCTATCTGACAAGATGATTCGCCGGGTCCGCGAATATGGATACCTCTTTCCCTACCGAGTACTGACCGCAGCTGAAGCGCAATCCTATCGCGATGCGATTGAAAATTATGAACAGACCCAGGGTGGACCATTAGCGGGAAAGTATCGCTACAAAGTGCACCTCTTGTTTACCTGGGCTCGAGACTTGATTAGGCATCCAAGGATTCTCCATGCCGTCGAACAGTTAATTGGTCGAGACATCCTTGTGTGGACCACAAATGTGTATCTGAAGGAACCACACGATGGTCGTTATATTTCTTAGCACCAAGACAAGGCCCATTGGGGGCTCGATGTTGATGACATCGTAACCGTGTGGGTTGCATTATCTCCGGCAACCCACCGAAATGGCTGCATGCAGTTTATGCCTCGCACACACCTTGGCGAAGTGATAGAACACACAGACACTTGGGAATCAGGCAACATCCTGACCCGTGGCCAGACCATCAATGTGCGTATCGATCCTGAAAAGGCGGTGTCAGTCCAACTTGAACCCGGCGAAGCTTCCTTTCATCACGTCAAGATGTGGCATGGTTCAGACGCCAACCAAAGCGACGACCGACGAATTTCAATTGCAATCCGCTACATTCCGACACGAACTCGTCAGACTTACGTCAAGAAGGACTTCGCGACGCTTGTGCGTGGCGAGGATACGTTTGGCCATTTTGTGCACGAACCGCCTCCGGAACGCGACATGGTGCCCACTTTCTTACAACTACATGATGAGATAACGGCAGCCCAACAACTCATCCTTTACCACGATACAGATAAAACCGAATACGGCACGTGAGTCATGGTTCCTCGCGTCTCAAAAATCAACTCGGGTCACTTATGTGTGGGATCGGTGTGCGTATGCGGTTAATTTAGCGTTATCCCCATGCGTAAGTGATTGATTTAATGTGACTGCTAGCCCTTCCACATCAACCCTTTACCAGGGCTACCACTGATCCGTAGTTGCGAAGTATGATTGAATATCGGACGGAGACAAAATTGACGGCTTCGACAATCTATATTGATCATCCATACTAATCTGGGAGACAAAACATGGCTGAGCCATGGCATCCCGGAACATATTCGCTCGAATAACGGACCCGAGATGACCTCTAAACGGGTCAGGAACTGGCTACAACTGATCGGTGTTCAGACCTTGTTCATCGAACCCGGCAGTCCCTGGGAGAACGGCTATAACGAGTCCTTCAATGGCAAACTCAGGGACCAGCTACTCAACGGAGAGATCTTCTACAGCCTCAAAGAGGCAACCATCATCATCGAAGGGTGGCCAATACACTACAACACCCAAAGATTTCACAGTGCTCTTGGATACCAACCGCCGGCACTACAGACCATTGCCTCGAGCGATGCCGGCTGTTGTTGTTCAACCCACACCTTCTCAGGCACAATGAAGGTTCAACCCAAACTCTCTCCTACCACCCGGACTCGGTTTGAGGGGCAGGTCAACATTGCCATTGCGGCGGACACAGGAAGACAAGAATCCATGTCAGTTTTCCGCTTCTGTGCGGGGCCACAGCGTTGTGCTGTCGGACATCTCGAGCCTGCACCTACTGCTCAGGAAGAACCACGCCGTATTGTCGGACCGAAACAGATTAATGCCAGCAGTGATGTCGGTGCAAAAATTTAGGTACAGGCGGTGACAAGAGAAATCATCATTCAGGCGCTGATTAGCGGTCTGCTGATGGGCTTCATCTATGCCCTCGTCGCAGCTGGGCTTAGTCTGATTTTCGGGCTTATGGAAATTGTCAACTTTGCCCATGGCGAGTTCATGATGCTAAGTATGTACACGACATTCTGGCTTTACACTCTGTTCGGTCTGGACCCGCTGTTTGCGATTCCGATTTGCATCGCACTTCTGTTTGTCATCGGTGTGGTTACGCATTACGGGATCATCCGTCACATCCTAGATGCGCCTATGCTGGTTCAGATCACCGCTACGTTTGGCCTGGCAATATTTCTTAGAAGTCTTGCTCAGTTCCTTTGGAGTGCAGATTATCGGGTGATCAATGATCCGATCGTGTCCGGGCGCATCGAGATTTGGGGCATCTATCTGGGTCTGCCGCAGGTAGTTGCGAGCGCCGGTTGCCTGTTGGCGTTTGGGTTCCTTTATTACTTTGTCAACCGAACAGAGACCGGAATTGCACTGCAGGCCACTGCCCAGGATCGGGAAGCAGCCGGTCTGATGGGTATTCAAACTGACCGGATGTTTGCCTTAGGTTGGGGCATAGGTGCCGCCTGTGTCGGAGTTGCCGGGGCACTGATCAGCAGCTATTACATGGTATTTCCGGACGTGGGTATTATTTTCGCACTCCTGGCGTATGTGACGGTGGCTATGGGTGGCTTCGGCAGTCTTATCGGTGCATTGATTGCCGGTATTGCCATCGGCTTGATCGAGGCGGCTGGGGCGATTTTGGTCTCCCCGGCATTTAAGTACGGAATCATCTTCCTGTGCTATTTAGTCGTGGTGCTGCTGAGGCCAAAAGGACTTTTCGGTCGGTTCTAGGTTCAAACTGGCAACTCGAATTTTCGTATGATCGCTGCTAATAAATGGTGACTGAAGGCTCTGATACGAGAATTGTGACCCCGCGTCGACTCGGAGGACGTATTCCTCTTATCCTGCTCTCTGTCGCCGCGCTGGCCTTTCCTTGGGTCTTCGAAGATGCCCACACCCAGCACGTGTTGATCATGATTTTCATCTATGGCCTGATGGCGCTGGGGTGGAACATCATCGCCGGTTACTGCGGGCAGATTTCCCTTGGCCAGGCGATCTTCTTCGGCATTGGTGCTTACAGTACCTCCTTCTTGTTCGCGAATTTTGGCATCACCCCTTGGATCGGGATGTTGTTTGGCGTCGCTGTTTCACTAGTGGTTGCGGTTGGAATCGGGCTTCCAACCTTACGCCTCAGGGGGCACTATTTCGCTATCGCAACACTGGTTATCGGCGAGATCACACAGACGATATTTATCAACTGGGAGTACGTCGGCGGGGCAACAGGAATATGGATTCCTATTGTCTGGGACGATCCGTGGTACACATTCCAGTTTCATGACAGCAAGATCCCAACCTACTACATTGGATTGGCATTCCTTACAGGGGGGTTGGCGTTTACCTACTGGATGGAGCGATCCAAGCTTGGCCTATATTTCCGCGCAATTCGTGACGAGCCCGATGCGGCCAGTAGTCTGGGCGTCAATCTCGGCCGCTACAAACTCCTCGCCTTCATGATTGCAGCGACCTTCGCGTCATTGGCGGGCAGTCAATTCGCCCAGTATATCCTCGTGATCGACCCGGATACAGTTTTCCCGCTGCTACTCTCAATACTAATCGTGTTGATGACCATGTTAGGTGGGCTGGGGCAGATCTGGGGTCCTGTTGTCGGTGCGGCGGTTCTGCTACCGATCTCGGAGGCAACACGAATCTATTTCGGAGGCCAAGGAGGCGCCGAGGATCTAATGATCTATGGATTTCTTATTGTCATCATCTCCGTGTTTTATCCCCGCGGACTGTTCGGTTTGATCGAACGCCTAATCAAGCGTAGAGACGATGCTGGCAGTTAACTACCTGAACAAGAGTTTCGGTGGCCTCCAGGCAAACCAGAACATCAATTTCGAGGTCGCTGAGGGCGAGATACTGGGTGTAATCGGACCCAACGGCGCGGGCAAATCGACACTGTTTGATCTTGTGACAGGGTTTGAAAAGCCAGACAGCGGAGATGTTCTTTTCCTTGGGAAATCGATCCTCGGCTTGAGACCTGACCAGATCAACAGGTTGGGAATCGGGCGTACCTTTCAGAAACTCAAGCCGTTCCCTCAAATGACCGTGGAAGAGAATGTCATGGTTGGCTTGATGCAGCATGTCTCCCAAATGAATGAGGCTCGCGAGGAAGCTCACCGGTATCTCGAGTTTGTTGGATTGATCGACAAAATGTCGGTCTACGCCCACGGATTGAGCACTGGACAACGAAAACGCCTGGAACTCGCCCGGGCGATGGCAAGCCGGCCCAAGCTGCTGCTTTTAGATGAGGTCACCGGTGGAGTAGACCAAAAAACGGTTCCCGAACTGGTTAGTCTGGTGGAACGTTTACGGACCGAAGGAACCACCGTGGTGCTGATCGAGCACAACATGAAGGTTCTGATGTCCCTGGCAGACCATGTTGTCGCGCTGCACCTAGGGCAGCAGATCGCTTATGGCAGACCGCAGGAAATTCAGGCCCACAAGCAAGTCATCGAGTCTTACCTTGGCGCTTCCTATGCTTAGCATTCGGGACCTGGAAGTATCCTACGGGGACTATCAGGTGATTCGTGGGGTGTCGATGGAAGTCTACGTAGGCGAAATCGTCGCACTACTGGGGCCCAACGGCTCCGGCAAGAGCACCATCTTAAACTCGATTTCCGGTCTTCGGCCGGCCCAGGCTGGCGTGATCGAGTTTGACGGCGTCCACATTGAAAGTATGCCGTCTCACAAAATCGTACGCCTACGCCTGGCCCATATCCTTGAAAGAAGGCGAGTTTTTCCCTACCTTACCGTGTACCAGAATTTGTGGCTGGGGGGCTACAACCCAACAGTGCGCGACGCGCGCAAAAGGAACCTCGAACGGGTTTACGAGTTATTTCCTAAATTGCGGGAAAGGAAAACGCAGTTGGCCCATTCCATGAGTGGCGGGGAACAACAGATGCTGGCGCTGGGCAGGGGGCTGATGGCAGATCCGAAGCTGCTGATGGTCGATGAGCCGTTGCTAGGACTTGCACCAACAGTCGCCCGCCACACGATCGAAGTCTTGAAGCAAATTAATCAGAAGGGGGTGACCATTCTTTTCATTGAACAGAACGTTCAGACAGCGATGTCTCTTGCCCATCGGGGTTATGTTCTCGAAAGTGGTAAGGTGGTCATCGAGGGGACGTCCTCTGAGCTTCTTAACAGCGGTGAGATTAAGCGGGTTTTCCTTGGTGGATGACCGGCCCGAGATAAGCATCGCATTGACCGGCTACGTGACCACGGCATCTGGATCAGCGCAGTCAGCGACACACCTCGACGTTAGTTGGGATGACGTCACTGAAGCGGCCGATAAGCTGGCGGAAATCGTTAGTGGCTGAACTAGCCGGCCTGGTTCAAGGCATTGTTCAGGCCGTAACCGCAAGCACAATTCGATGAAAAACCTGTCAGATGATTTCCGCCTGGCCGTGGATGTTGGAGGGACTTTTACCGATGTAGCATTAGAAGGTCCACGAGGACAGTTTACAGCCAAGACTCTGACCACCCGGGACAACCCTGAGGAGGGTGTACTCAACGGCGTGTGGCAGGTGTTGTCGGATGCAGCCATAGGGCCTGGCGCAGTTCATATCATTATTTATGGCACGACACTCGCCACAAATCTGCTGATCGAACGACAGGGTTCTCCGGTTGCGCTGCTGACGACACGTGGTTTTCGCGACAGTATCGAGATTCGGAACGAAAACCGGTTCGAACAGTATGACGTCAACATCGACCTGCCATCGCCACTGGTTCCCCGTTCGCTGCGGTTTGGTATACCCGAGCGAATCGGTGCGGCGGGCCAGGTCTTGTTGCCACTTGACGAGGATCACGTTGCCCGACTGGTGCCTGACCTGTGCCGGTCCGGTGTCAAGAGTGTCGCTATAGGGTTTTTGCACAGTTATCGGAACCCGGACCATGAGCAGCGGACCCGAGACATTGTCATGTCTGAGACGTCGGAACTAGAGATAACGCTTTCATCTGAAGTAGCACCCGAAATGCGGGAGTTTGAGCGAATCTCTACGGCCTGTGCGAACGCGTACGTCCAGCCACTGATGAGTAACCATCTGCGATCTCTCGACAAGTTATTACGTGAGGACGGTTTCAACTGCCCTCTCTTTTTGATGCTATCCGGTGGGGGGATCACCACGCTGGAGACCGCGGTGCGGTTCCCGGTTAGGCTCGTTGAGTCTGGTCCAGCTGGGGGCGCTATATTCAGCAGTTATATTGCAAACTTGTTGGGCTTATCGAAGGTGCTGTCCTACGACATGGGTGGCACTACGGCAAAGATATGCCTGATCGATGAAGGACAGCCGCAGACATCTCGATCGTTCGAGGTAGCACGGGAGTACCGTTTTCTCAAAGGCAGCGGCATTCCACTCAAAATTCCGGTAATCGAGATGGTCGAGATCGGCGCCGGAGGCGGCTCAATTGCCAATGTTGATGCGATGAACCGCATCAGTGTAGGACCGGAGAGTTCGGGGTCAGAGCCGGGGCCGGCCAGTTACGGGCTCGGGGGTCAGGCGCCGACAGTGACCGATGCCGATGTCGTTCTGGGGCGCATTGATCCGGGTAACTTTGCTGGGGGTTCTCTGCAACTGAATGCAGCGGCTGCCAGTCAAGCATTGGATCGAGTAATCGGTGAGCGACTGGGTTTTCAGACCGAGTACGCTGCCATGGGGGTGTCGGAGATGGTAGATGAAAACATGGCTAACGCGGCACGTGTGCACGCAGTCGAGAGCGGCAAGAACATCGAGAACCGCACACTAGTCGCGTTCGGAGGTGCAGCTCCTATACATGTGTCGCGGCTAGCGGAAAAACTTAATATTGAACGGATCGTTATTCCGCCCGGTGCCGGTGTAGGGTCGGCTCTGGGGTTTCTGCGGGCGCCTGTGGCTTACGAAGTCGTTCGCAGTCACCACCAGCGGCTGGACCAACTCGATGTTGCCCAGACAAACCATCTCATCCAGGCAATGCGTGATGAGGCATACAGCGTTGTCAGGGCGGGCGCAAGCGGGCAGGCGACTCGGGAAACGAGGACGGCTTTCATGCGGTATATGGGCCAGGGTCACGAGGTCAGTGTCGAAATACCTGTAGTCGTCAAGGAAACGGAGCTGGATAATGATGCGTCTGAGAATCTGCGGGTTGCTTTTGAGCAGGAGTATCACCGTCTCTACGAAAGAACCATACCGGGTCTGGAAGTTGAAATCCTGACGTGGATGCTGCTCGTCACGACACTGCGGGACCATGACGTGCTGAATCTCGATGACCTGGAAGAATCTCCAGCTAGGCCGACCGGTCAGCGACGCGTTATGAACGCTGAGCTGGGAGAGTACGAGGAGGCGCTGGTGTTTGATCGAGCGTCCCTGCAGCCCGGTGATACGATCGAAGGGCCGGCCGTGATCGTCGAGAAAGACACAGCGACCGTGGTGTCTTCGCGATTTCGTGCCAGGATTATCCGTTCCGACTACATAGTTATGGAAGTAAAGACGACAGAGAAGTAGGGATCATGAATTCAGTCACAGAAATGTCATCGATCCGCATGCAGATCATGTGGAACCGCCTGATTTCGGTTGTTGAAGAACAGGCTCAGACGCTGATTCGGACCGCATTTTCGACTAGCGTACGAGAGGCAGGTGACCTGGCGGCGGCTGTGTTCGATAACCAGGGCCGGATGCTGGCGCAGGCGGTGACCGGAACGCCGGGCCATATCAATGCCATGGCCGAAGCGATCCCACACTTCATTGACAGATATGCTGTAGACACAATGGCGCCGGGTGACGTGTATATCACCAACGATCCCTGGAAGACATCTGGGCACCTGCACGATGTCACCGTTGTCACTCCGACCTTTCGCGACGGTAATGTCGTCGGATTGTTTGCCAACACATGCCACGTTGTTGACATAGGTGGTCGCGGTTTCGGGCCGGACGCGAATCAGGTTTTTGAGGAAGGCTTGAACATCCCGATTATGCACCTGTTCCACAAAGGCGAGGTGAACACCGTGCTGATGGATATCCTGCGCACTAACGTGCGCGAACCACGCCAGGTCATCGGTGATATCTATGCGTTCGCGGGCGCCAACGACGTCGGCTGCCAGCGCCTGGTCCGGATGCTGGACGAGTTCGGCGAAGATAACCTGGGGGTACTCGGTGAGTTCATCATTGAAAATTCCAGGCTCGCGACGATCGAAAGAATCAGCAAGCTCAAAAAAGGAAGATACTCGAACAGTGTGACGATGGACGGCTACGACGTGCCGGTGACCCTTGTTGCCGAACTGACGATCGGCGATGAATTTATTCACGTGGATTACAACGGCACTTCACCGGCGAGCAAATACGGGATCAACGTAGTTCTCAATTACACCAAGGCCTATACGTGCTTTGGCGTGAAGTGTGCCGTAGCACCGGATATTCCGAACAACCACGGGTCGTTACTGCCGATCACGTTCTCTGCACCGGAGGGTTGTATCCTGAATGTTCAACGACCGTTCGCCGTCTCGGCTCGTCATATCATCGGCCACCTGCTGCCCGACACCGTGCTTGGCTGCCTGCACCAGGTGCTGGAATCTGGTTGTCAGTCCGAGGGGTCAGCTTCATTGTGGAACGTGCAGCTTAGGGGTGGGCCTGCTGTTGGGGACGCAGCGGACTTCGACGGTGAAATCCCAGCCTTCGATCTTCTCCATTTCAACGCTGGCGGCATGGGTGCCCGGCCGACCAAGGACGGTCTCAGCGCGACGGCCTTTCCGAGTGGTATTCGCGGTATTCCAGTCGAGGCAACCGAGGCTATTTCACCGGTGGTTTTCTGGCGCAAGGAATTCCGGGAAGGCTCTGGCGGGCCAGGAACCTACCGTGGCGGGTGCGGCCAGGTGATTGAAATCGGTGGCATCGACGGAATTCCGTTTGATGTGCTGGCGATGTTCGAACGTGTCGACAATGCGCCACGTGGTCGTAACGGAGGTCACGAGGGTCTGCCGGGCAAGGTTTACTTGGGCTCGGGGCCAACGCTGCGGCCCAAAGGGCAGCAGCATGTGCCGGCTAACGATTCTCTGGTCCTTGAACTGGCCGGCGGTGGCGGATTCGGTGACCCTGCCGCGCGGGACCCAAACCAGGTCGCGCGCGATGTTCGAAACGGACTCGTGTCAACGGAAAGTGCGGAAAACGATTACCGGGTCAAGCTTTTTCCCGATAGCAGTGTCGATCTGACGGGTACAACGACGTTGAGGGTTGGTTACAAAAAATAAAGCCGGGCCCTTCACATAGCGAAGGACCCGGCCTTTTGACAATTAGACAGTTCTGCTACAGCGCCGGTTTGGGGTAGATCACTTCCTTGGCCGCAACTTCAAATGGGTACACTGAGTAATAGGTTCCATTCTGCATCTGGATCAGTGCTGTGCTGATGCCATTATTCTGGCCATCCGGACCAAACTCAATATCATTCCAAGGCATAGGGATTGCGCTTGCCGGGAACCGTGTTGCCCGAAGAGCGTCCCGGATCTTTTCTGGGTCAGTGGAGCCCGCACGGTTGATTGCGTCTATCAGGACCAAGGCTCCAACGAAGGTCCGAATCGGCGGATCAAAGATATCGACGCCTGAATGCTTCTTGTAAATTTCGTTAATTTTCCCCACCAGCGGAATTCTCTCGGCCATGTCCATGGAAAATGGAGATCGGGAGATAATGCCCTCGGCATCGGCGCCTACGGCCTTGGCGAAGCCAGGCTGATTGTAGCCGGCATTTTGGGCAAGCCACAGTTTGGGAGTGTAGCCCAATTCCTTCATGGTCTTAACTGTCAGGATAGCGTCCCCCTCATAAGAGGTTGGGAAAAATACGTCGGCGTTAGCTGCCTTGAGTAGTTGTATCTCTGCGGTCAGAGAAGGCGTCTTCGCACGGTAGGCAATCTTAGCAACAACTTCGATGCCGTTTTCCTTGCAAAGGCGTACCTGCTCACGGGCGCTGTCGACACCAAACTGGGTATCTTCGTGCATGATCGCGGCGGTTTTGATTTCAATTCCGGTGTTCTTCTGAAAGTCTCGGATGAAATCGAACATAGTCTTGGTGTAATGCCCATCATGAGGACCGGTACGGAAGAACCACTTGAAGCCACGGGTATGTAGTTTTGGTGACGAGGACTCGCCGGTGAGATATGGAATTCCGCGACGTTCGGCGACGTTGCTGGCTGCGGCCGAGACACTGCTGTGATACGCGCCGAAAAGCGCAACCACTTTTTCATTGTCAATAAGACGCTCGGCTTCGGCTCGTCCAATTTCCGGTTTCCCTTGGTGATCGGCAACAATCAATTTAATCTTGGCACCACCGAGATTGGGTAAACCTTCGGTCCGGGCCAAGGGAATATCAAGATCGTAGTAGTTGTTAACGATATCCACGACGGCTTTCACTGCCGCCAATGCGCGACCCCCGGCCAGCGCAGCAGACCCTGTTATTGGATAAAGTGTACCTAGACGGACTTCGTCCACTGCTTGGACAGTCGAAATCGCCGTGAGGGACAGTAGTCCGCCAAGGGCAATGGATAGAAGTTTTCGGTTTATTGCCATAATGCTCCTCCTTATAGTCGACATCTGTTGATGATAATCGGTCGATTGTGAACGGGCCGCCTTCAAGCACGGCGGTCGTAATAACTGTAACACAACCTGCGGCTGCGCAAAGGCGAACGCCCCAGTGTTATTGGCTAGAAAATGGTCACCGAGGTGGAAGACAGCAGGAGAGGGACAAGTTCATTACGACCGAATGCTGCGCCAGCAAGCAATTTATAGCTGCTAAGTAGCGTTTCCCCAAGTATTCAAGAAGTTATGTAGTTTTTGGGGTTGTCCCTCGCTCCACCAATTCTGCCCTTCCACATCAACCCTTTACCAGGGCTACCACTGATCCGTAGTTGCGAAGTATGATTGAATATCGGACGGAGACAAAATTGACGGCTTCGACAATCTATATTGATCATCCATACTAATCTGGGAGACAAAACATGACACATGCAGTTGCAGAAGCAAAAGTGACGGGCATCGACGGTCCGACCGTCAGCAGAAAGAACACACCTGAATACATCACCGGTCGCCGTGCTTTCTTTAAGTACCGAGAACTGGGCGTTACCCGGGCAAGCGACGGCAAGTTCCGCGCTCAGATTACCTCCACAGAAAAAGGTCTTTCCGAACCAACCGGGTGGCACTACCACGTTTGCGAAGGTCAGTTTGTCTTTATGTTGAAAGGCTGGGTCGACCTGGTGTTTGAAAACGGTGATGAGGTTCGCATCGATGAAGGTGACTCGATCTATATTCCAGGCGGATTACGCCATAACGAGACGGCTACCTCTGAGACCTTTGAATTGCTTGAGATGTCGGTTCCGGCTGATATGGGTACTGAGTCGTGTGATCCGCCCGAAGATATGGCCGAATAGTTACCGTCTGTTCACGAAGGGGAACAATTATTGCCGAAGATTCCCACCAGTGTGTGGAGACAGAATATTGAATAGGCGATGAGTCGAATGGGGGTGGGTTCTCCCTGCGATGGAGCCAAAGTGGAGCCGACTGGAGTCCCCTTCTGTCCTCTCCACTCCATTTGAGTCAGTCTGCGTGGATCGATCTCGATTATTCGCCTTAACGGGGTGTGGATCGTTCCATCAAAAAAGGGGCAATCTTGAGACCCGACTGGGGCCCCTGCTGGAATTTCAGAGAAGGATTTTCCTGGTCAAGTTAGTTATATCTGCGGGAATGTCTCGGGGTGTTTGTCAATGAGCAAGTATCGGCACTGTGCCCAGAATGTAGCCTATGAGATAGCCCGGCGGTGGACCACCGGGCTATCTATGAAAAGACAGCTGAGAAAAAATTGTCGCTGCTTAACCTGCTAATCCCAATAGTAGCGATTGCGATTCCAACAAACAGACCTTTCAAGAATGGCAGATTTTTTTATTATTAGAACTCCATTGGTTGGTCAGTTATCAAAACATAAAGAAAGAGAATTGATATCAATCATTTCATACCGCTATCTTATTCCTGTTACTCAGAGGCAACCAGAGCAGAGGATTTGGTAAAACGCCTAGGCTGACAGCAAGACAAAGGTACAGGCGGAGAGGTATAGGAATCTCTATAAATAGAAGGTTTCTAAAATAATTGGAGTTTGCTTGCTTCAATTCTTAAAACCCAGGGGTATCGAAAAAGTCTACAAATAAGGCATTTTGTGAGCCTTAAAGAGAGGGACCTTTAAGGCAAAAAACCTAGGTTTTAAGCCAAATATTGGGTATTCACGTGCAATTCTGTGATCGAAACAGGGTATTGCCCTTAACTGGTCATCAGAATGGGTTAGATCCGTATCTTAGCGGTTGCTCTCTAGCGTTCACTACGCTGAAACATCTGCAGTCGCTCATTCACCGAAGGATGTGTAGAAAGAAACCCGATTCCTTTCCCTGAATCGGACATCCGGTCCAAGATATTGGCGAAGTGGATGGGTGAAATGCCGTGGTCTGTTAAATACTCGTAGGAATACTTGTCTGCTTCTCGTTCGAACTCACGCGAATAGTAGGTTTCTGTGAGTAGTGTCGGCAAAGAACCTGCCAGTACAGCAACCGTTGAGATATCGCCTGTTACTGCCATTATGACAAGAGAAACTGTACTGCCTTGTATCAATTGCCTGAGGCTATGCCGGTAAACTACGTGTCCAACTTCATGAGCCAGAATCGATTCCAGTTCATGGTCATCCTCAATGAGTTGAACCAGTTCGTCAGTCACGATGATGGTTCCGGTGGGTAACGCGAATGCATTGGGGCCGATATTTGTACCCTGGCGAAACTCCAGTCTGAACCGATACTCAGGATCTGCTGTACCTGTTACTCGCGAAAACAAAACTTTCGCCTCTTCTGTTTCGGTGTCGCCAAGTTCAGATTCCGAGAAAATGACTTGATCGAGCACAGCGAGAACATCCTCTCCAAGAGCAGAACTAACCGTCACCGGGATCATAAACGCAACGTGTTTTGCCAGTACTGGAATCCCATAACTGATCGCCCCCCAAACAACTAGCGACGTAATAACAACAGCGATGATCACATAGCGAAGTTTCGACTCAAGTTTGTCAATCAACCTTCCCGGCACTTCGGTGCCTGATAATCTAAAGAACTTGTCGACCGCATCGTTGTCCGATACCTCACAGACCATACCGTCTGGCATTTCAAGCCGACGAGCGGTCCCACCGAGTCGAGGGGAAACCACGACCTCTCGGATAGGATAATTTCTCTCACCCTGGTCGGTCACTACAGTGACAACCCCTCTCCGGCTAAAATTTAGTCGAACGCGTTGTTTCTCAGACTTTCTCCCGTCATAGCAATCTGCAAGACATTCCATTAGATGCCACCAATATCAATTTCCAGGAAATCAGTTGCCTCTTCCCCAAATGCGCTCGCTTTTCTCTGTTCGGCCTGCACAAACGACTCAAGATCATCTGCCGCATTCAGGACCAGATGGTTTGCCAGGTATCTTGATACCCTCACCCTCGCCCATGGTGTAAGCAAGCCGACTGAAAAAACAATGGCCACCGCATTGCTGACGTAGATCCAGATCACTGTCCACACCTTCAGCGTACTTTCAAAGGTATGATCGCCAAGAGTCGTACCATTCAATGAAATGTTTCTTGTCATCACCCGATAGCCCGGCACGGCAATCAGATAGAGGAAAAGGATCAGGAAAAGCGGAACTAAACTGAATAGGGCAATGCCACCACGAGGGTCAAGATCCTGCACCCTGAAAAGCAGATTCGAACCGGCTATTAATCCAGAAAATGCAAGAACAATCACCACCAAGAGGAACACCATGGCAAAAAATGCCCGGTAATAAGCCCCTACCCGAACCGATTGAAACAAAAATGGCTGTCTCCCGATCCTGCTGTTTGTGACCGAAAATCTCCATCCCCGATAGGAAAGATAAGGAATTATCATTCCCAATGTGAATGGGATCAGTATCGGGACAATTAGGAAAGTCTTGATAGCATCTTTGATTGAGTGTTCATTAAAATCAAAGCGAATATTTCTCCAGGAAGAGTTTCGAGCCGTAAATACATGTGATCTGACAATCAGCCACGGCATAGCTAAAGCAAAAATGATGGCGATAATCCCACCAATCACTGGTTGGAACTGGTTGACTACAATAAAGGCAACATAACCTGCGAAAATGAGAAGTCGTCCTTTGAGGATCTGGATCGGCCTAGCGTGATATTCGAATGGCGATCCATCAACTTTCGTATTCCGGTAAAAATAACGTTTAGTTCTGACCTTGGCCCAAGCCGAGTAGATACCAAAGGTAATTATTGTGAGCAGTACGTTGACTATCCAGATACGGAAGTACTCGACCCCATTGCCGGTAAATTCAAACGGCATCTTCTGTGTTGTTGGGATTTCTGGCTGATCTGACATTAGCTTATTGATACCGCTGACGTTGTCTCCCGCATGATACTACTGTGTAGTAAGAGTTCTATAAGCATCTGTATTGAGAACAGCTAAATCCTTTCCGCAAAACTTACGCAAATACAGTGGTTTTAGACATCTGATTCTGTGACATTTACAGAACCCCCGAGTTTGGGTACCAACGAATGAGAATGATTTATAGAGATTGAGATTTTTGTTTTCCACAGATTCGGGATTTCAAATAACAATCTGAAAAAATTTTCGGAGTAGGATTTTCCCGTCAACCATTCGGCACAGCTATTCCCAGAATTACAACGAAGCGCATTCTAGTGACGTGACACAGAAGGGTTTAAACCCAGTCGAAGTGGCCACCATAACCGGCCACAAAGACAGCAAGAATGTTAATGCGCTATACGCATTTAAGAGCAGAGGATTTGGTGGGGAGGTTGGGTTAGTTACTGCCAACACCCCACTAGCACTGTAAATCTTTCTGCCTTTGTTGCTATCTCCGCTGTCTTTAATTCTTCTTTGGATTTGGCTCTTTCATAGTTCACACTGGGCCAACGCACCTCGATGGAGGTATTGGCATCGCATGAAACGGCCCAGCGACCCTCAGCGTAGGTACTCTAGTGAGTGGGAGAAAGGCCAGAACGACAATATCAATCTTGCCCTACCCTTTCGATGCACCTATTTTAGTTAATTGTGACCTAGTCGGTTGCTGGAAGTTGCAGGATCAAACCATCTGGACCTCCGCCCATTAAGGTTTGAGGATATGCACC
>JAKUQR010000035.1 GCA_022450155.1 Gammaproteobacteria bacterium
CCAGATCATTCTGCCAGACCGCTGGAGACCGCCAGTGACCGATCTCGCGCAACTGTCGATCAAACGCGCTGAGTTTGCGCAGCACTGAGAGCATCAGGCCGAGGGTCATTTCAGCGACGGCCTGACTGTTGGTCCCCGGCATATTGCAGACCGGAATTGACCGTGCCTTCGCCGCCTTGATATCGATGGTGTTCACACCCACCCCGATTTTCTGGATCAGTTTCAGCTGGGGGGCGCTGTCAATATGATCTGCCGTGACGGGCCTCAACACATGCCAGAGAATGTCACAGGTTTGTAACAGGTGGTGGAATCTTGTCTCGTCATCCTCTGAACACACCTCGACGTAAAGACCGTCAGCAGCCAATGATTTCAACTGTGTGTCGAGCCACGGACCACAATCGTAGTGAAAGATCACTTTCATCTGGGCATCACGCCGGTTACGGCAGTTGGAAGTGACGGACAACAACCCACTGGCGGAGCAGCATAGAGGTCGTAACCTGAAGACCGACGGCCAGAACAGACGAACGAAGCTTCCCGGGCCTCCAGCCGCCGGGATTTATTCATCTCTATTGCGTCCTGGCGTTTTCCCGACAAACCTCTACGATGGTTTTGAGATTCTGGACCGGTGTCTGTAGCGGGACAGCACATTCGGGTGCAATTATGTCGACACCAGCATCAATTGCACGCTGCACCTCGGCCCGCACTTCGTCTGGACCCTGCTGCATCAGTACCTCGGGGTTATTGATGTTGCCGGCCAGTCGGATTTTTCCCTGCGCTCCGTCCACCATCTTTTCCGCTCCATTAGCGGACTCGAAGTGGTACATATCGAAGCCGGCATCTCGAAAGAATTCGATACGGTCGAGCGAGCGACCACAGCAGTGAAGAATGACCGGAGCGGGTACCTGCGGCACGAGCGCCTGGTGTCGCCAAAGCAGGAAATCCCGATACATGGTATTTCGAATCAGATCACCCGTGGCGTGATCGGCCCAGACAATAGCGTCTGCACCAGCCTCCAACTGTGCTTTCGCAAACAAAATCGGCACCTCAGATAATGCATCGAGCGACCTGCGCACACGTTCGGGATCTGCAAGGGTATCCATGAGGAACTCCTGGACGTTGTAGACATGATAGGACAACGTCCACGGTCCCATGACCTTTCCGAGGATCATGACCTCATTGCCAAAATGCTCTTTCAGAAGACGAATGGCGTCGAGGGCGCACTTGACATATTTGTCTTCCAGAAATGAGTCCGGAAAACCATCTGGCAATCGTATCTCTGCCTCGCGGTCAGCCCAAGGCGCGTACTGCGGTGTCGGCAGATTACCCGGATCACTGAAGTCAACAACACATCCGAGCGCCGTGGCTTCCTGGGCAATACCAAATATCGGCATAACACTGTCGAAGCCCATCACATCGTGGGCACTTGCAGCCAATTCAGCCATCGGCTCGGGATCCGTATTGGCTTCAGGGAAATGAGAACCGACTATGTCCATCAGTTCAAAATTCACAACGGACGTGATGCTCGCTGCACAGGGCCGGTCCAGCGCCTCGCCGTTCAGAGCTGCGAGAAAACGTTGCTTGGGTGTCATCGTCTCGACGGTCATATCAAACGCCCCCGTTCCTGGCGCTGTGTGGTTCACACCAATACTAGCTGAACTTAGCCAGAGGGCTCAAGGCACACTTAAAACGCTGGCGTTTTAGGGGGTTGTGCAGAAGACACACCGATCACTTAGCTGACCAGTACAACCTTGTTTCTGCCGCCTTCCTTGGCCTGATAGACCCCTGCATCGGCTCTGGATAACGTCTCCTCTACCTTCTCTCCCGCGCGGTACAGACTCACACCGGTACTGATTGTCAGGTTGAGCACATGTTCATTCCACTGAAGCGGAGAGTTTTCCAGGGTCTGTCGGATGTTCTCGAAATCGGAATTGGCCTGCGCAAGGGCCGCCGTCAACTGTTGGGATCCATCAGGGAGTGTGATGAAGATCCCGAACTCCTCACCGCCAAGACGGCCCAAACACCCCAGTTCATCGAGACCGCGCCCGATAATATCAACAACATGCTTGATCGCGTCATCACCGCACTGGTGGCCATAGGTATCGTTCACTTTCTTGAATAAATCAATATCACATATGGCGACTGCAACGGTGTGATCCGCGTCTCCGGCAGCAATCGCGACCTCAAGCTGCTCGTGCCAAGTTCGGCGGTTAAGACAGCCGGTCAGGGGATCATGCTCAGCCAACCAAGTCACCCGCGCCATGGCGACTTCACGCTCGAGCAGGTTGATGTAAGCCTGTGAGTGGTAGCGGATTCTCGCGATTACCTCGAGTGCATTGGGCAACTTCACCATGTAATCGTTTGCGCCCAGCGCAAATGCTTCGGCCTTGACCTCAGCTTCTTCTGTACCGGACAAAACAATCAGCGGGACTGCTGCCAGCTCTTTCTCAACTCGGAATCGCCTCACGAGTTCCAACCCATCGACTTCCGGCATCACCAGATCCTGAAGAATCACCGTAGGCTGAACTTCGAGCGCTTTAGTAACTGCTTCAGTTGGATTCTGACAAAAATGAAACACAATATCCGGTTCGCTTTCAAGCATCGAGCGTACTGACTCACCGATAATACGCTGATCATCAATCAATAAGACCACGATGTTCCTTGAGGATGTGAGGCCTGTCCCCAACGCTGTTGTGGAAATCGGCTCACTCGCCACGTTTGAAACGCTGGGCTTATCTTCACGGTCCAATTCGGTCGGGTCCATCGGCGAACCTCGCGGTATTGAGCTAGAGACAGTCGCGTCATCTCCCTTACCCATGAGTAAACCGACTCGAGACTTGGCCTGTTCGATGTCGTCATGCCGTTCAACTTCCAATGTCCGTATGTCGTCTGACGGGGAACCTGAGAAGGCTGTCAGTAGCTCCAGTGCCACCGCTAAGATCGGCAGATGTTCAGCTGCCAGAAATTCTGGGGCTTTCTGCACTTGATTGAAGTATGTCTCCAGCGTGCCGGCAAGACCGGCAATAGCGAAAAGACCGACAATGCCTCCGGCGCCCTTGATCGAATGTGCACCGCGGCCCATCACTGCCAGCATCTCGCGATCTACGTGACCCACTTTCAGATCTTGTAACCCAGATGCCATGTACGCTGCGTGTTCAGCCGCCTCGGCAAGAAAAAGATCCATCATGGGTTCTTCAGACTCCAAACGGCGGTGAGCCTGGGTAGAATCCAACTCGGCGTTTACCATACCCCCAGCAGTTTGTTGAGCAGCACTGGAACTGTCCAGCGTTCCTGAGATCAGTCTGCGAACGTGCGATTGCAGTTCATCGGGTGCGAACGGTTTACAGATATACGCATCGGCACCGAGAAACGCGGTGCCCGCCGCAACCTGTTCTTCGTCAGTCTGTGCAGTCAGAAACAGCAACGGTATAGACTGCCAATCCTCATCCATTTTGATGATGCAAACACATTCGTCACCACTCATCTCGGGCATGTTTCGGTCGATAATGATCAGATCCGGTAACTCTGTATCGACAAGAGAAGACAACCAGTTCAGGGCCAAGGCACCGTTTTCTCTTTCGGTAACCTCATAGCCCTCTGTCATACCCTCAAGAATGGACCGAGCATAGCGCCGGATCGTGACGGAATCATCAACCAGTAAGATAGATGGGTTCATCCACTTAATGTCGCTAATCGTCTATTATCGATTCGAACCCTGAAATTTTCAGTGCGTTCCGCTGCGGCTGGCTGATTCCCGCAAAAGACAACTGCTTACCGCGATTCTTGGCTGAACGGTAGATCGTTACCAGCCATTGGATTCCCGCAATATCGACAGTGTCTTCGGCATGGCTGAGATCAACCGTTAGTTGACGCTCTGGCAGGTCCAGTAACTGTTTGCCGGTTTCTGTCACAACATCCAGATCCGGCCCGACCAGGCGGCCTGACAGGACCAGCACATGGCCTTTGAGGGTAGCAGTGGCTGCCATTATTTACGGGCTATGCTCGATCAGTCTGGTTGCCGGCGAAAAATATCGCCCCGCACTTTCGTCAAGCCGTCAACTTGATAGCCAATCTCGGTCAGGCTGAGTACAAGCCAGCCTCCTTCCTCCAGATAGCCGGCCAGTCGTTTCAATACAGCTTGCCGCAGCTTGGGGTCGAAATAGTAGAACACATTGCGGCAGAAAATCACCTGAAAGCGAGTTTCGATAGGATAGTGCAGCTGCAGAAAGTTCAGACGACGAAAATCAATCAGGCTCGCAGCTGATTTACTGACCTGGTACAAATCTTGTTGATCCGAATTGATACGTCTGAAGTGACGATCCCGGAAAAGTTGTGGCAGAGTATTCAGAGTCTCAGCTGCATACTGCCCACGCTGGGCCACACTCAGCGCCTCAGTATTGACATCGGTTGCGAGAATTTTCAGATCCATCCCCGTCGACAGTTCCTTAGCAAAGAACTCCGACGCATCCAGTGCCAGTGAATACGCCTCCTGCCCGAACGAACAACCCGCGCTCCACAACCGGATTTTGGCGAGCTCAGATCTGGAAATCTTTTCTCTCAGCTCCGGGTAGATTTCACGAACCAACCAGTCAAAATGCTCTTTTTCGCGGTAGAAGTCAGTCTTGGTGGTGGTGATCGCGTTGAAGAATCTTTGCCGTTCCTGTCCTTCCTGGTCAGCAGCAAGCATCTGGAAATAGTCCGCATAGTTGTCAAGACCAAGTTCCCCCATACGGCGCTGTAACCGACCATGAAGCAGATAGGCCTTATCATCACCCAGCGAGAGTCCCAGCTGATTCTGGGTAAAATTCTGATAATCCCGGTACTGGGACTCCGTAGGCAATTCAATTCCGGTTAACAACATCTGCGAATTTGGCAATTGCGCTCAGGCGATCGACTGACACCCGTCGTTAAAGGCGACAGTATTAACCCGATATCTCTGCTGCCATTATCGGAATGGTTTCTCATCGTCCAAATCCGAAGATCCCCCCCTAAAATCCTTATCGACGAGTTCAGCCGGCAAGTACTCCGGTTCTTGGTCGGTTCCAAATTTAGATTTATCCTCCAGTCGGTGTCCTGAAGAACGGTCATCGACACCGTCTTCGGTCAGATAGGGGGCATAGTACTTGAGCTTTTCTTGGTCTTCGGTGTCATCGGTCACCGCCCCTCCTCGCAGAGCGCCCCGATAGCGATCATCACCTTCCTCGTCTTCGTCAGAACCCCTGCGAGCTACCTGAAACGCGTCCAGTAGCCGTGTAAGGCTCAACGTATCGTTGGCCATGCTGTGGCTCGCTGCCGAATTCTGCTCAACCAAAGTTGCGTTCTCCTGAGTCAGGCGTTCCATATCAGTAATGGCTTGGTTGACCTCACCGACCCCCTTGGCCTGTTCTTCAGAGGCTGTCGTGATGTTTTCCATCACCTCTGCCAATTCGCGGAATGCAGTCTGAATGTGGGTCAGATTGTCATTACTGCTCTCCTGTAGAGAACCCAGCATCGACTCAACCTTTAAGCGCCGTTCTTCCAGGCTCCGGCCACCTTCTTCCACTGTACCCTGGCCAGCACTGACACTTTTCAGATTGGTCTCTACGAGCTGACCGATCTCTTCGGACGCTTTGGCTGAGCGCGATGCAAGCCTGCGTACTTCAGTCGCGACCACCGCAAACCCTTTGCCATGCTCACCGGCACGCGCAGCTTCCACGGAGGCATTGAGCGCCAACAAGTTGGTCTGAAATGCGATGTCGTTCATGAGCGTGACAATGCCTGCCATTTTCTCTGAATTGGTAGAAATCTCCGCCATGCCGTCGACAACGCGGAGATTGGTTTCCTGAACGTTAGACAGCATCTCCTGGTTGGTCTGAATGGTGTCCTGCACAACATTCAGCAGGTTACTCCTGTTCTCATCAACACTTGTCTGTGTTTCCTGGGTGCGTTCAAAGGCTTTTCGCGCATCTTCAGCGCTGTTCTGAATGATGCTGTTCATCTGTTCCATGGAACTGGCTGTTTCCTGCAAGGCAGCACTCTGCCGGTGTGTGCGCTCGGAAAGATCTTTGTTGCCCGAAGCTATTTCCTGAGATGCCTTTTCGATATTGCTTGCAAAATCCTTTATCTCAATGATGAGGTCACTCAAACGCTGCAGGAATGAATTGAACCAGCTGGATAGTTGACCCAGTTCGCCGGTCGCGGACACCGACAAGCGCTTAGTGAGGTCCCCTTCACCTTGTGCAATATCTTTAGCCAATTCGACCAGATCGTCGACTGGCCTTGTGATCGAACGTTTCACAAAAAGACCGATCATCAGACTGATCAGTGCACCAATTACCGACAAGCCGATCAGGATATGCAGGAATCTCTCGCCATCGGTCAGAATGGTGTCACTGACATTCTTTCGTTCATTTTCAATTGTATATCCGGTGTCTAACAAAGCGCTGGCAATTGCACTGTTCAGTACACCGAAGCTTCTGGCTAACTGTTCACTGCGCTCACGATCTTCGTTGAGCAACCCTACTGCGCGAAATACACCCATCATACTGTCATCGAAAGCCTGGAAGGTTTCGATAATCGGGTTGTTCTCAGTTTTATTGACGTAAACGCTGAGCTTATATTTGGTCTCAGTGTACTTCTTCCAAACCTCGCTCAGTCGTCGTTTGCCCAACGCTCGAGTAATTAGACCTCCAGTAGAACCGGCTTTTTCTCCCGCCTGATTATCAACTTTCCCGGTCTGGATCGTGGTCAATGCTTCAATCTGGTGTCGCAACTGATAAAACAAGTTGTCTTCAGTATTGGCAGATTCATTAGAACCTTTTTCAACCCCACCAATCGCTCCAAGAAACTTGAGCCATTCCGGGTGATTATTGTGCAGCTTAGATTTTATCCGATACTGGAATATCAGTCGTTTGCGAATTTTCTCAAGATCGCCAAAAGCATAGACCACAGCCGGCATCAGTTCCGTTGATTCGGTTGTTGTGTTCGCAAGCACCAGCGAATGTGAAGCAATCTGATCAATCAGAGGACGAATGTTTTGGTCGACTGCCTTCTGAACTGCAGCCAACTCCTCGCCCATTGTGACCTCGACCGTGGTCAAAGGCGAAATCCGGGCACCTTCCCTTTTTCCAATCACTTTAAGATCGTTTACAACGTCGAACTGTTTATCTACGAGCCTTCCAACATTCTGATCAATTGATTTCAGAGCTTTATCGAGTGACTTTTTTGCACGATCTACGTTTTGTCCAGTCGCATTGACATAAAAGGGTTGGGTCAAGACCTCTAGCTGACTCTGGTCGGCGCGAAGTCTGTCGAGCTCTGCCTTGTAATCACCCAAAATGCTCGAACTGTAGGTGATGCTTCCTGTTAATCCTTTAAATGAATAAAAAACAATCCCTGCGATACAACCGATCACGATCACGTTGACCAGAAATATCAACAATAACTTTCGGCTGATGGTTAGCCCTTTCATGCTGATTCCTTGCGCGCACCGCGCTGATTAACACCTGCGTTGGTTACAAAATAATTCACCAATTCACCGGGGATGTGGTCAAGGCTCATGACCCTGGCTGCTGCGCCCATTTCAATAGCGGCTCTGGGCATCCCAAAGACCACTGATGATGCTTCATCCTGGGCAATCGTCCAAGCTCCGTTTTGGCGCATTTGTGCCATTCCGGCTGCCCCGTCTATACCCATACCGGTCAATAACACGCCAGTGGCATTCTGTCTGGCATGGTCGGCCACTGACCTGAAGAGTTCATCGACAGACGGCCTGTGCCGGTTGACATGATCATGGTCAGACAGTCGGATCTGGTAATCGGATTTCTCGCGGGCTAAAAGCATGTGACAATCACCCGGCGCAACGTAAATATGACCGTCAATAGGTTTTATGCCATCGACGGCAACTTCAACCTTCATCTGACAACTGGCATCCAGACTCTTGGAAAAAGATTGCGTAAATGATGGCGTAATGTGTTGCACCACAAGAATGGGCGGCATCTCACGCGGCAATGTCCTCAGTATCCGCATCAACGCCTGTGGCCCACCAGTTGAGGCGCCTATGGCGATGAGCCGTTGATCTGATGATGCTTCAATTTTCGAGCGTTGTTCCTGAGACACGCTGACGGGTCTCAAGGTGTCTTCCCGGAAAAACCGTGTAGCTGGTGTATCGACCCGCGCCTGACTTGCAGCTTTGATTTTCTCGATAATGAGTTCCGAGACTGCGGTCAGTCCCTGGCGTACTTCATAACGCGGCTTCTCGACAACATCCACCGCACCCAGTTCCAAACTGCGTAGTGCCGTCTCCGATCCCGCTTCAGTGTATGCGCTCACCATCACCACCGGCAGTGGAGTCGATTTCATGAGCTTTTCCAGAAAGGTCAGGCCATCCATACCCGGCATTTCAAAATCCAATGTGATCACATCAGGTGACAGTTCCTGAATCTTGCGCAAACCGATCATGGCATCGGGTGCAGTACCCACCACTTCCAAACCATCGTCTTTGGACAGAATATCGGTCAACGCCCGGCGAGCGACCGCCGAATCATCGATGACGAGTACCCGGCGGATGTCACTCATGAGGAATTTTCATCGGCAGCGGTTTCCTTCAGTGCCTCGAGTTCCTGAGCGGATAGCAAGTGATCTACATCCAGCAGGATAACCATGGACTCTTTAACGTTCACAACACCTGAAATATAGGCAGAGTCTATTCCTGCTGTCAGGTGCTCTACTGACTGAACCTGCTCTTCTTCCAGGTGTACCACATCTGATACGGAATCAATGATCAAACCCACCTGTTTGCCTTCAACCTCCACGATGATAATCACGGTAGACCGGTTGTACACCGCATCGGAAAGCCGGAAGCGGATCCTAAGGTCCATGACCGCAATTACCACGCCCCGCAGATTGAGTACACCGACAATAAACGCGGGCATGCCGGGAATCGGCGTCACCGCTCCCACCGGATAGGTGATCAACTCACGTACCCGCAGAATGTCGACACCATATTTCTCTTCTCCCAGCATGAATGTAATCACCTGCGGGCCAGAACGAACCGTAAAATCGAGTTCAAACTCATCGATCTCATCCGCAATATCTGTTACGGACATATGTTGGGTCCAGGTTGTTTCTTTGGATTCACTCATGATTTCCGTTGCAACCTCATTCACGCAGCGATTGCCGCAACATCAAGTATGAACGAGACTTTACCATCCCCCATAATACTGGCGCCTGTCATACCAGGCACCTGCACAAAATTGTCATCGAGGTTTTTGATCACCACCGGACGTTGATCAACGATCTCATCCACCATCAGGCATTGTTTACTGTCAACGTGCTGTAACACCAGTAAAACTGCATCAGCAGGGTCAGAAAATTCGCAATCAATATTCAGTTTTCGATGGAGTCGAACCAACGGTAGAAATTCCCCGCGGATCTCGACAAGTTCGTTATCACGCTTCATTTTTCGAATATCATCCGCCTTTGGCCTTATCGCTTCAACTACAGCCAGCAATGGCACAATAAAGGTCAATGACCCGACCCGAACAATCATGCCATCAATAATTGCCAGCGTGAGCGGCAACCTCATCCGAAGCGTTGTGCCTCGTCCGGGCTCACTGAGAATATCGATTGTACCGAGCAGCGCTTCAATATCGCGCTTGACACTGTCCATTCCAACGCCGCGGCCTGAAACATCGGTGACTTCATCGGTTGTGGTAAAACCCGGCCGAAAGACCAGCTGTAGCAGCTGCTGGTCAGACAGCTCTTCGCTCTCCTCGATCAACCCACGGTCCAGTCCCTTTTGACGAATTCTCTGAACGTCCATACCCTTGCCGTCATCCTGGACTTCTACCATCACATGGCCGCCCCGGTGAAATGCCCGTAACCAAATGGTCCCCGCGGGATCCTTTGCTGCCTGACGACGCTCTTCACTGCTCTCGATGCCATGATCCATCGCATTTCGTATCAGATGGAGCAGCGGCCCGTGCAGCTGATCGGTCACCGTCTTATCGAGTTCGGTCTCGCCGCCTTCAATACGCAATCGAATTTCTTTGTTCGATTCAACTGAATAATCTCTGACAACCCGGCGCAAGCGGGAAAATACCGTATCCACCTGCACCATCCTGACCGCCTGGATCTCGTCCTGCAGATCACGGACTGAACGACTGTTTTCCTCGACAAATTCATTCAATGCACCGGCAAATGTCGGATCCAGACGTTCGGCCTCTTCACACAGTTGAATCAGACGGGATTGGTTAATCACAGTCTCGCCGATCAGGTTCTGCAATCGTTCGAGTCGGTCAATACTGACTCGAATCGATTTTCCCACAGTTCCGTCACCACTCTCACGACCACTCGCAATCCTGGCAGGTTCCATCGTCTTGAAGCCAGTCACTGAAGCGGTCAGCTCCGATGTCCCCGAGGGGGTCGATCGCACGTCGTCTTCTGTTCCCGCCGCTGCTTGCGCAATCTGTGCCTGGTGGGCCCGCTCAACCGTGTCAGTTTCCTTGGGTGTGAAATCAAAAGGGGCGACACTGAGTTCGTTGCCTTCCCTAAAAAACAGCAGCGTCTGCTCAATTTGTGATTGAGAGAGCGAAGTCGTCAATTTGATACTCCACCACACATAAAGACGGCTCGCATCGAACTCGGCGATATCCGGCAACTTGCCCGGGTGAACAACTGTTATACAGTCACCGAGCTCAGCCAGTTCTTTAAGCAGCAAAAGGGGATCACCACCCTGCTCCGGCATCTGGGGATTGAACTTCAGTGTGACCAGATACGCCTGTGACTTTTTGGAAGCTATGGGCGTAAGCGCTGAAGATACCGATTCTCCAGCCTCTTGAACCTCAAGGGGCGAATGAGTGGCCGATTCAACCAAAGCGCTCACATTCTGGATACTGGCATCAACACGGGTCTGGTCAACGGCCAACCCACCTGGGATGCCGGAAATAAACAGGCCCACACAGTCGATTGCTTCGAGCAAAGTGGAAATCAGCGTCTTGCCAGCACTCACTTGGCCACCCCGAACCTGATCGAGCAAACTCTCGAGCCGATGCGCATAGTCAGCAAGATCAGGGCGCATCACAACCGCTGCACCACCCTTGATGGTGTGCATACCCCGGAAGAGTTGATCGACCAGAGCACGATCCCCGGGCCGGCTATCCAGTTCCAGTATAGCTTCTTCCATCTGTTGCAGAAGCTCGATTGATTCCTCGACAAACTCCGCGACGGGAATGTTATCTGTTGTCATAGGGTTGTCTGATTTCGATCAGGATGAACACTGATTAAAGACGGCTTACCTATTCGACATAAATAGTTTAAGACGGTCGTTCCAAACTACAATCGAACATCATGTTTACGACTTCATTAGGTTATAAGCCCGCTCGTTGTGTATCGCCATGTCGAGTCCGACCTTCTCCTCTTGTTCCCTGACGCGTAGGCCAACCATGGCATCTACCAGTTCCAGAATGATGAAGGTCAGTACGCCCGTGTAGCAGACCGTAACTCCCACACCAATCAGCTGGACGAGAACCTGTCCGCCCAGCGTAGCAATACCTTCAGCGAACCCGGTTCCATCCAGAATGGGTGAGGCAACGACGCCTGTGAGCAGCGCACCCAAGATACCACTGACAGCATGGACACCAAAGACATCGAGTGAATCATCATAAGCCAAACGCTGCTTCAGCCAAGTCGCTGCGAAAAAACATACCAACCCCGCCATCGCACCGAGCCCGAGCGCCCCCATCGGGCTGGCCACACCCGCGGCCGGTGTAATGGCGACCAGCCCGGCGACAGCGCCGGATGCGATTCCCAGAACACTCGGCCGACGGAAAACAATCCATTCAGTAAACATCCAGCTAAGCGCAGCTGCAGCAGCGGAGATCTGGGTAACTGCCACAGCCATGCCGGCAAAGCCGTCAGCAGCCAGTGCACTGCCACCGTTGAAGCCAAACCAGCCGACCCACAGTATGCTCGCGCCTATGACGGTATAAACCAGATTGTTGGGCGGCATGGGTGCAGCCGGGTAACCTCTTCTTGGTCCTAGCACCAGCGCTGCGACCAGTCCGGCGATACCTGCGTTAATGTGGACTACAGTACCACCGGAAAAATCAAGCACACCAATTTCACGAAGCCAACCCCCGTCACCCCAGACCCAATGCGCGATTGGTGCGTAGACGACTGTAAACCAGATTCCCATGAACCAAAGCATGGCCGAAAATTTCATACGTTCTGCAAATGCGCCGACGATGATCGCCGGCGTAATGATGGCGAACGCCATCTGATACACCATGAAGACGACTTCAGGGACCGTTCCGGTGACTGAATCTCGCGTAACACCACTTAAAAACAGTTTGTCCAGACCACCCCAGAGTGCACCACGGCCACCAAACGCAAAAGAGTATCCATACAGTACCCATAAGATCGATACGAGGCCCGCGATGGCAAAACACTGCATCATGACCGACACCGCGTTCTTGGCACGAACCATACCGGCGTAAAACAAAGCCAACCCTGGTATGGTCATAAACAGTACCAGAGCCGTCGACGTCATCAGCCACGCAGTATCACCGGACCGGATTGCCGCATCATCGGCCACAACTGCACTCGAAACTACCGCAACCAGTACCATGGTCACGGCGCTTAAAAATATTCGGATCATTCTCATTGCCAGCTGACTCCCATCGTTTTAGCTGATGTGTCCTAGGCTCAGCCCTGATAGGCGCGATTTGAATGCTATCAGTCGATATATATTTTGGGGCTTATAAAATAACACGAAAGTATAGAAGAAATACCTCCTACAAATAAGCCTATGATCAGCCATGACGCCAGAACAGCGTCCGAGTCTAGGTTTAGTTTCAGCACACCGATCAAAAAGAGATCTGGCGGACGCTGTCGAGTCGGTGATCTGTCTACTTTACACTGTGGTACCAGTTAATGCCGTCATTGTCTCTTTCGACCTGCAGGCAGCCTTGTGCCAGGAGATAGTTGAGGTGAGCGATTGACTCACCAGTCGCTAGAATCAAGTTGCTTTTATTGATCTCGCTTCTAAACAGCACCGGGAAAACGTCTATAGCACGTTTCGGTTCCTGGCACAGGTCATGAAGTTTATCGAGGCCCTCGTTGTGCTCAGCAATCATGGCATCGAGTCGTTCATGTGCCCCACGAAACGGACGTCCATGCGCCGGCAGCACCAACACATCAGTTGGAATTGATTCCTTAAGCCGCTGTAGGGATGCCAGCCAGTCACCCAGCGGATCGGCACCGGGTTCAGTTGGATACACGCTGACATTGGATGAGATAGTGGGCAGTAACTGATCTCCAGAAATCAACAGGTTGAGCTCGGCGCAAAACAAACACGCATGTTCCGGCGAATGACCCCGGCCGATTAATACCTGCCATTGGTTCGATCCAACCTGAAAACAATCACCCGCCTGGAGTCGGTGATAGGACTCAGGAATATGAGAGACGTACTTTCCAAACATCCCGAACAGCTCGTGGTAACGCGTCATATCACCAGGCGAAAATCCAGCGCCCCGATAGAATCGATCCCCAGCTATCGGCGTCGGGCGACCTGTATCAGCTACCAGGACCCGGCACAATAGATACTCGCCACGGGTCATCCACAGCGGCGCATCAAACTCTTGCGCTAGCCATCCAGCGCAGCCGATGTGATCCGGGTGAAGATGGGTAACGACTATCCGGTCGACAGGTCTGCCACCCATCGGGCCTTCGAAGACCTGCTGCCAGATTGCTTTGGATTCGTCGAAATAGATACCCGTATCTACCACGGTCCAGCCTTCACCATCCTCCAACAACCACAGGTTGATGTGATCCAGTCTGAACGGCAACGGTGAACGCAGCCACGTCACGCCGGACGCAACCGGTAACGTCTCCCCAGCCTTGAGCCGCGTATCAAACTCGTAGCGCACCACCTGCGCTCGTTCCGTCTTAGCTTCTGTGGTCACGCTTCAGATACCGTTGGATCTATTTCGTCCAAAAGATTCACCTCATTAATGGATGTATACTGACTCAATTAAGCGTTTGGTCGACAAGCTAGAGTCAGCAACACGCTAAATAAAGATTTCTCCTGTACCTGAGTCATTTCAGTACATCTGCCCTCCGGCAGATCAACAAATTCCAGCACTCGATATCGGCTGATGGGGGTTTTGTCCCAGCAATACTCCTTCGTGACAGTTGATTTTGCAGCGAGGGCCTGGTGTCGACCAGGGCTTGTATCAAACGAATAATGCGATAACCGCGACTACTATCGAGCCTAAAACTCAGTGCACACCACAACAGTATAGTATGGTCGCCATCGATCTGCTCAGTTACCTCGTCAGGGTGACGCGCCACATCAAGCTAAACCGTATTCCAGACAAATGACAGCTGGAACTCGACAATATCTAAACGCTGACCGGGTCCTGCAACAACTGCTGCCGGGACTGACTGTCAGTTTTGTCGCCATCAGTCTCGGTGCCGCATTCGGTGTCCTCAGCGGTCGCGGTGCATTGGCCGGTATTCTCTCCGCCGGTATCATCGCGCTGATCACTGCAGCATTTGGCGGTACCCGTATTCAATGCTCCGGCCCAACCGCACCCATGACCGCCGTCACGGTCTTGCTCGTCACCGCCGTCGGCAGTGGGCTGCTGCTGGATCATCCCGATACAGACCCTGACCGGTTTATCAATCTGGTTCTATTACTGACTGGTCTGACGCTCATGGTGGTCAGTTTGTTTCGATTGGGTCGGTTTATAGGGTTGATTCCTAAGCTGGTGATCAGTGGTTTTATGAATGGCATTGCAATGCTGATCTGGATAGGGGAGGTCGGGTCCCTGTTTGGGCTTGGGGGCAAAACCGCTTACCTGGGCAATATCTTGACCAACTTGTCCATCACTTGCCTCACATTGGGTCTGATATTTACGCTCCCAGTACTGTTGCGACAGATCAGTGCGCGGCTGAACTCTTTTTTCCCTGCCACCTTGATCGCCATCGTAACCGTCACGCTGCTGTCCGTCTTTCTCGATCTTGATGTGCAGCGTGTGAGCCTGGGAGGGTCGATTGAATCCTTGATGGACTTACAGAACAGGGTCATCAGCCAGTTACCGACACAATGGAGTTTTGCCCTGATCCTGCTGGCCGTACCGTTTGTCGTTCAGCTTGCGATGTTGGCCTATCTGGATACGTTGCTGACTTCTCTCGTTGTTGACCGCAAAGTTGAGGTGATGCATGGCCATAAGGACATCACTAAACCTAACCAGGAACTCTGCGCCCAAGGTATCGCAAACGCGGCAGTTTCTTTATTCGGGGGAATTCCAGGTGCCCAGGCAACGATACGATCGGTATTGATCCTAAATGAGGGCGCCACGATGAGACTGGCTGGCGTACTGGTCGGTGTCTTTGTTCTTATTGAAATGCTGATGTTCCAGGACCTGATCAGTTTGATTCCCCAAGCTGTCTTTTCGGGGGTTCTGCTCAAAGTTGGTTACGATGTTTTTGATTGGGTGCCGCTACGCCAATACTGTTACCAAGTGTTGGGACGGTCACGAACTCAGCCGCGACTGGCCAGTCACACCGGGATGGCATTGATTGTGGGAACGACCCTGGTCACGGTATTGATCAACCTAAGCGTCGCGGTTATCGCATTTACAATTATTTTCTATGCGATAAGAAGATTTCTCCACCTAGAAGATCTCAGAGAATCGTTGGACTAATTTTTCAATCAACTATCGGCGGACCCTGCGGAAAACTACGTAGTTTATCGATATAGCTTTGTGCAAAAAAATGATCGGGTCGTTGATCGAAGGAGAATATTGAAACGATCCTTGGTTGTCGGGTCGAACCCACCGGGCGTACCCGATGCATCGAATGCCGACCATTGAAAAAGGTAAAAGTGCCAGGCTCCAGCATCGGTCTTGTCGCTTCAACGTCTGGCGACTTAAACAGTCGGTCGACCCCAGCGTAGTTTTGATCGTTTTTGTTGCGGATATTTGGCGCGTACTCAAATTCACCTCCATTATCCGCAGTCTGTAGTACTAACGTGATCACGCCATCGTTGGGATCATAATGCCAGCCGTCGGTGTCTCCCTCGTACGCCACTTTCATCGTCAGTGCCAAATGAGGACACTGGCTTAGGAAAAGATGCTCAACGTTCAGTACTTGACGAATAAACTCTGTTAGAGGCGGCCATAGATAGATTGCCCGTAAATCACTGTGATTCGGAATCTGATAATTCAGGATCTGGCAGTATCGATTCGGATGCCGAACTGATCTCACTGCGGAATCGAGACTGTCGTCATCCGAGCATCCTTTTTTGTCGTCTTCATAAAATGTCACCCGATCCCCGTCATAGCGATGAGCAACCTGAACTAGACTTTCGGCTTCTTCAGCTATTTTCGTGATCGCAGCCTGTCGCACGAAACTCGGCAATATCGCTGCAGCACAGTCATCAAGATCTGAGCGACACTGGGCCACCAGCATCTGACCTACCTTATCCTGGAGCCGATCAATCGGATATCGATCAAGATCAATCAGCCTGTAAATCTCTTCAGTGGAGACTTCTCCCGAAGGACGATCACTAGACAATACGGTATTCATGATAATTTCTTCGGACGAGGGCTTCCCGCTGGGGTAGTGATAAGGTCATTTTATTCATCTGCGTCATTTTTTGACAACCTACCGTTTAAGGTCGAATCCGTGCGCCCGAATCTTTCTCGTAGGTGAGTGCCACCGCACTCATGTCCGATTCTTGACCGTGTTCATCCATGGCCTGTTTAAGGTTCGAAAAGGCTGTTGTACTGATGGGCAACGGCACGTTCAGGTCGTCGGCCATCTGAAGGGCGACACTGCTGTCTTTGTGCATCAGACCCATGGTAAATCCCTGATGCAGCGTGCCGGAGAGAATATTATCAGGCAACGTGATCTCAGTGGCGTAATTCCGACCGGAGCTTTTCTGAATAATCGCCACAGCGTTTTCCGGCGTGACCCCCGCTTTGACCAACAGCGATACCACCTCGAACGTGGCCAGACGACAGACCAGATTGAGCAGATTGTTCCCCGCCTTGACCGCATGACCGGCACCCACATCGCCCGCATGCATGACGTTGCAACTGATTGAACTGAGCACCGGTAAAGCCCGTGTGAGCTGTTCACTGGTGCCCCCGACAATAATGGCAATCGTGCCAGCAGTTGCACCCTTGGGGCCCCCGCTGACGGGTGCATCAATCAACTCAATGCCCTCTATCGCCAGTTTGGCAGCGAGCTCCCGGGTAATGCCTGGATCCCCAGTCGTCATATCGATCAGCATAGTACCCTTGTTAAGTGCTGAAGCCACCTGCTGCTCGCCGAATAAAAGCGACCGAAGATCCTCCGAGGTTGGCAGACAAGTCAGAACAATGTCGACAGATTCTGCAAGCTCAGCCGCACTTTTAACGACCTGGGCATCCGCCCCAGTAAATGCATCGACGGCTGTTTGCGATTGGTCAAATACCCAAAGCGTATGGTCAGTACACAACCGACGGGCGAGCGGCGCCCCCATATTGCCCAGCCCTATAAACCCGACATGCATATCTCCCTCCTTTGCTGTCCCTACCCCTACCTGATCCACCTAAAAAGCTTCAGATCACGATCTGTTCCAGTCAGACAGGTTGTTGAAGAAAATCTCAACTGTCATATCCGTTTAGCATTCATTGTTGAAAAAACGTCGAAAGGTGTCAACGCCGTTCACGGGCTCGCAGAAAGATTCCGAATCTGGGTATAGAGCACTCCCGCAATAATGAGCGCACCTGCAATCAGGTGCAGGTAAGTGGGATACTGGCCCAGACTGATCGAAATCAGCACCACGATAATCGGCACCAGGTTCTGGTACATCGAACCGATTGTCACACCCACCCGGCTGACACCAAAATGCCAGAGAAATATTGATGTAGAAGCCGGTCCAATCGAAAGCCAACCGATCACCAACCACTCCTTCAGTTCCGTGCCAAAACGAACATCGTCAAGCCCCGACAACTCTGCGATCCCAACATAGGCAGCGAATCCAATGCTGCCTGCAGCCACGGTCAGGGCGGCGATGCTCACCTGCGGCAGACCCTTGAGCCAGCGCTGGCAGTTATACGAGTACCAGACCCAGATTGCCATCGCCAACAACACCACGATCTCACCGCCTTTGAAATCGACCGCACCACCGCCGGTGGCGAAGACGGCACAGATCCCGCCAGCGACCGCCAACAGGACCCCGAACACGATACCTTTTTGCAGCGCTTGTCCGTAAACCAGACCCGTGATCAGTGCAGCAACGATCGGCCCGGTCGCTGCAATCAACGCACCGGCCACCGCACTTGAAAGCTGGATACCCCAGGCAAACAGAAAAGTAGACAACGCGACACCCACGATACCGAGCAGGAAAATCTTGCCCCAGGGGGCCGCCCTCAGCGTAGCCGACACATCTTCCAGCAGGGCAAACACCACCAGCAATACCAATCCTCCCCCACTCATCCGCACAAACGTAATGGCGACGGGGTCCCAGTTGTTCAGCAGATATTCCGTGGCGGGAAACATCGTTGCCCAGATGGTCACGCCACAGCAGAATGCCAGATTGCCCAGTACTTTTTGTTGCGCGGTCATGGTTGTTGTTTCTGCACGTATCATCGGATTGACGTAGTGAATAGGGTTGGTTGACCGCTCACACCTTTGTTGCCAATTTTCTTGTCCGATATCGCTACTGTACGTTGTCTGGTACAACCGGCCACAAACCCATACTGGGTTTAAACCCAGTAGTCCTTTACCGGAACCCAGGAGACGACGTCTTTGACAGAATATCCCGCGACCTAAAAATCGGTGGGTGCTCCACCTTCTGCTCGGCGCCGCTCAACAAATTCTGTCAACGCCTCAAGCGTGGCGGGTGCCATCGGTGGCGGTTGGTAGTGTTCGAGCATCTGTTTGAAAATGCGATTCGCCCGCTGCGGTGTCTCCACAGCGCCCCCTTCCTCCCAGTTTTCAAAGTTGCTCCAGTCCGATAGAAATGGACTATAAAAGGCAGTCTTATAGCGTTCCTGGGTGTGCGCACTGCCCAAGAAATGACCCGTCGGGCCGACGTCTCTGATCGCGTCGACGGCCAGATCAGCTTCGGTGACACCGACCGGCTGATGGTAATAGGCCAGCTGCTGCAACATCTCACAGTCGATCACGAATTTCTCAAAACTCGCACACAGCCCGCCTTCCAGCCAGCCGGCCGCGTGGTAAACGATGTTGGCTCTCGCCGTAGAACAGGCCCACAACGATGCTGCACTTTCCCAGGTGGCCTGGGCATCGACGCAGTTGGCGGCGTTGGCATTGGAGGCCCGCCACGGCAGCTTGTAGCGCCGGGCCAGCTGACCGGAGATCTGCGTGGCCCGTACGTATTCCGGGGTACCAAAGGCCGGTGCACCGGATTTCATGTCCACATTGGAGGTAAACGAACCGTAAGCAACCGGCGCGCCGGGGCGCACCACCTGGAGCAATGCGAGTGCTGCCAGGCACTCGGCGGTCTGCTGCGCCAAGGCCCCGGCCAGGGTGATCGGCGCCATCGCACCGGAGAGCGTAAAGGGCGTAACAATCACCAGCTGATTGCGTTTGGCAAGCCGCATGGCGCCGTCGAGCATTGGCCAGTCATGCTTCAGTGGTGATGACGAGTTGATGTTGGTGAACATCCGCGGTGCCGCATCAAACGCCTCATCATCAAGACCCGCTGCGATCCGCACCATTTCAATGGCATCTACCATACGCTCTTTACCCAACGAGTAAGCGTGGACCAGTTTGTCAGTGAGGGTGAGCATGTCAAACAAGGCGTCCAGATGGCGGGTAGATGCATGCAGGTCTACAGGCTCCACCGGGTGACCGCCGGTGAAGTGAATACAGTTAAAACTTTGGGCCAGACGGAGCAGATTCTGGTAGTCCTTGCGATTACCCGTGCGGCGCCCACCGTCAAGGTCCGATACATTAGGCGGGCTGGCCACCTGCCCGAACGCGGCATAGGCACCTCCGAATATCAGGGTGTGATCTGGATTTCGGGGCTCTAGCGTAATAGACTCGGGTGCTTTCTCGACCTGCTCCATCACAAATGCCCGGTCCATGCGGACCGTCGGCGAATCCGGCTGCACCTCGCAACCGGCTTCTTTCAAAACACGTCGCGCGTCCTCATGGAGAAAATCAATCCCGATCTCTTCCACGATTCGCATCGCCGCATTATGGACAGCTTCAAGGCCGTCTTCATCCAAAGGTTCTGTGGGGGGATCGGTGTAGACCGGTTGTGTCCACGGCAACTGTTCAATGACTTCAGCCTTGGCCGCATCGACCCGCCGGGTCCGGCGACCCCGGCGCCCGGATGATGATTCAGCACTGACAGACATTGATTATTGTCTTTCTCTCAGATTGAGTGTTAGCGATATGGCAAATCGTTATCTGGCATAAGACTATTTAAGCTGACAACGGGCGTAGTTTATCGGACCACTGATGTTGGGGATATCAGAACTTTGACAAGCTTTGGTTTGTGCTGAGACTTGTTGT
>JAKUQR010000036.1 GCA_022450155.1 Gammaproteobacteria bacterium
CGTGGGTCTTTCTGCATACTCGAGAACGTCGACAGTTCTGCAATTCGGTCGATGGCGTCTCCCGTGAGCGGCTGATTCAGAAAACGGGCAACCCGTGCGACCGTGGCGGCCAGATCACGCTGCATGTCTTCATAGTGCAGGACCAGGATATTGGATCGCTTGTGTTGCGCATACCAACTGCTGAGATGGGTCCAGTACGGACCGTACTCCACTCGGCCCGCCATAAACTCACCAATAAAATGTTCGATTGGCTCGTCATACTCGTACATCTTGAAACCGAAGGTATGAAAATACATCGACACCGCGGTGTCCTTGGCGGTACGGGTGACGTAGATCAGACGGTTGGACTCGGTCAGTTTGCACGGTAAAAGATGATAAGGATTGTGAGATTTGAAGACCCTGGGAGAGTTCATTGTGTCGACGACCGACAGATCAGGCAGATCTTCCGAATCATCAAGCCACGGGATGATGGCATGGAGAGCCGGGTCGCCGTCGTGGATCAGTCCGCCGCTGTAGATCAGGCGTACGATCTGCTGCGTCCAGGTGGTGCCGCTCTTGGGAAAACTGGCGATAAACACGTCATCGTCTCGCGGTGTCCAGTGCTGGTGTACCCATTCAAATCTTTCCGTATCCACCGGTGTCACCAGCATATCCCGCCAGCGGTTGTAGTTGATCGTACTCACGGATACAAATTCGACGCCGCCAGTCGATGGGATTCGATCAGCCCGGGGACTCGCTCAGGGTCGGTGCGGCCCCAGCCACATTCGCTGGCAATCCCGAATGACGGTATCACTTTCTGCGCAGTTGCGATGCGTTGTTTATCGCCACTGTGATCCTGGTGGTGGATCAATCCCAGGTACAGTTCTGTTTCTGGCGGGAGTTTAAGTTTGGCCAATGGGGCGTAATAGGCATCATCGACACGGTCACGCGGTACGGGCATGTGGAGAAAATCCAGTTGCCGTTGAAGTTTTGAGGCCAGCCCGTTCGCGACCTCGACCAGAATCGCGGTGTCTTTGGGCATGACCAGATGCTCATCCCTGGGTGTGCCGTAACACAGGTGGTAGCCCAGCTCTACGTCGGCGGGTACTTGTGCACCGAGTCGGGTCATCTGATCGAAGATCTGCAGTTTGTAATCATCGGGGCGATAAGGAAAATAATCTTCAAAGATCAGCACTTCCTGACAAATGTCCCATTGGATCGAAAGGTCGTGATGCGAAATTGCATCCAGAATTGAACTGAGGGCTGTCAGCAATGCCTTTTCATAGACTGGCAGGTAATCCTCGATAGAAGCCGGACTGATATACATATAGCCTGAGGCCATCGGGGTGGGCAGACAGACCTGGAAGCGCACACCAGCCGGGATCACACCGTCATCACGCAATTGTCTGAAAACGTCATAAGACGCAATAGCGGCGGGTGCATAACCGGTTTCAAACACGACCGACGACGGATCTACATCGGGCTTAAAGCGTACCAGCTCCGTTTCGCGTATGAGCTCGCCATCCCACTGGTAAAGTGCCAGCGGTGTTGCGTCGGGGTCGAGCTCCATATTCAGATGAGACAGCAGCATCTCGCGCTGCCAGTAGATCCAGCGATGACGTTCGCCGGTTTCGCCGTCTGGAATCCGGCGAAGCCAGGGCGCGAGTTCTGATGAGAGGGCCCTGAAAACGGATTCTGAATCGGGCATGGCAACACTGCCTACGAGATGGATACTTGGCCGCATGTTTTACCCTCCCGGATCTGTCTGAGTCTTGTCTCCAGAGGTAACGCTACCACAGCCGTGGCCAATCAGAGCGGTCAGTGCAACCATCAGTTATCGCGGTTCAGAAATTCCTCGACGCGGTCCATCAGGGGCTGCTTATCGTAGGTTTGGTACAGGACGGACATCATGCGTACCGGATCGCCAAAAAAGAATCGTTCATACAGCACCTGGCGACCCGCAAATGCACTGCAGGCGACATCCCAGGCCAGGCGGAAAAGCTTGATTCGATCGCGCGCATCCCGATTGGCAACTGCGAGGTAACGGTCGATATCCTCTGCGACGGGGCTGTTTAAGGCCGAATCCGGGGGAATCATCATCAGGCTTGAGGCGCTCAGCAGTTGGAGAATTTCGATCATGCGAGGGTACAGCTTGGGGAACAGGTTTCGGGCAGCGTCAAGTGGTGCGCGGTCAGGCGACATCACACCCCACTTGTCGGTCTTGGCATCGGCTTCTGATGCGCGTAGACAGGCTTTCATGACCTCAAGGTTGATCATGCACTCCGCGATTTTTTCCTGTACATGCTGAAACTCGCTGGACCCCAGTGCTTCGGCAATCGAACAGGCGATACCCAGGACAAATTCCGTTTTGCAGATGTTCTTGATGGCCACTTGCTGGGCCATATGGGCAAGGCAGCCGGTCTCCGGAAAGTGGCGGCTGCACAGGTCAGGATCTGATTTGAGGAACACTCGGTCCCACGGTACAAGAACGTCGTCGAATACGACGATGGTATCCATCTCCTCGAACCGCGAACTCAAAGGGTGGTCAACCGGCGATTCGCCGTAAGCCAGTGACTCCCGGCAGATAAATTTCATACCCGGTGTAGCGCAGGGAATCGTAAATGCAAAGGCGAATGACTTGGTATCGGATGCCGCCTTAAGCACGGTTGACGGAAACACCATGATCTCATCAGCCAGCGGTCCCAGTGTCGCCAGGATGCGGGCGCCCCGAACCACCATGCCATCGGCATTCTCGTCAACGATGCGAAGCGCCACGTCGGCGCTGGGATGGCCACCTGCGGTGAGTGCGCGGTTCGACTGCGGATTCACCAGTGTGTGCGTCATGCACAGGTCGTTTTCCCGTGCATGCTCGTAGTAGTTGCGTGCGTTTTCTCCGAAGCGGGGATCATTCTGACTGTAGAAGTCCGCCGCCGCAGCGGCTGCCATAATCTCGACATTGATGTAGTCCGATGAACGGCCGAGCATGCCACCACTGAACCGGGACCAGTGGAACATCATGCCCGATCGCCTCTCGAGGTCTTCGTGCGTTCGCGGTGTGATGAACGACAGGCCGACCGGGTCTCCCGTCGTGGGCGATGGATAGGTCATCTCAGCCCGTACATCTTCAGCGTGCTGCATGTCATATAGCGTGGCCATAGACTGTGCACAGCCCCGCAAGGCCGGGTGGGTGGTGACATCGGTGATACGCTCATCACCGAGCCAGATTTCCGCGCTGCTCTGCCGAAGGCCTTCCAGGTACTCAGTGCCGGTACGGGCGCCCATAACTCACTCCTCAAGTGGTCTCCCACCATTTATTTAACATGTTAAATAAATGGTGGGTGGTATGCAACTGTGCCGAAATACAGGCGGGCAATGGGAAAAGCGTGACTGTGACTTACACACTCAGCAAGATGATGAGCCCTTCAGTTGACCCGGTCCCGGATCTGGTAGTAGCGGATTGCCGGTCCGAGAAACCACGGGTTGCCACGATAAAACGGACGGGTCTGAAAACTCAGGCCATTCATCGCAATTGTCGCCTCCGCGATACCCAGTACCTGTTGGCCGAGGCGGTGGCCGAAATAGCTCGCCAGGCAGATGCCCGATCCGCAATAGCCCATTGCATAGAAGAGCCCGTCGTCCTCACCCAGGTGCGGCAGGTTGTCAAAGGTATAACCGACAAAGCCCATCCAGGAGTGGGTAATCTTGGAATCAGCCAGCTGTGGAAATATGCGGAGCATCTCCAGTCGTAGAGGTCCTGCGCTGAGTACCGGGTCGGTTTCTTTGTGTGAAACCCGTCCCCCGAACAGGATTCTGCGTCCGTCTGGTGACAGGCGATAATAGACGACCAGCTTCCGGGTATCACTGACGACCCGATCGTTGGGAATCAGGCTGTGCGCAAGATCCGGTTCAAGCATTTCAGTTGCCAGCATGTAGGAGCCGATCGGAATAATCCGTCTCTGGTGCCATGGCGTTGCCAGCCCGGTGTAGCCACTGGTTGCGACGATCACCTTACCCGCCCGGATCGGTCCTTTGGTTGTGTTGAGCCTGAAACCGTCGGCATCGCGAACAATGTGTTCGACGCGACAGCTGTCGATGACGCGACAGCCACTTGCCAGTGCCCGTTCATACAGGCCCTGATGGTAGCGTGCAGGGTCCAGCGACGCGTGTTGACTGATCACCAGCCCACCATGGTAAAACGGGGAATCAATTTCGGATCCGATTTGTGCTTTGTCGACGAGGTGGCCGTCTCGTTCAAGCCCGTTGACCTGGTGCGTGAATTCCTGTTTCTGTGCGGCGTATTGCCGTGCACTGTGGGCAGCATGAAATCGGCCACAGCGCCGGTAGTCACAGTCGATGTCTTCATTGTCGATAAAGTCGCCGATCCAGCCCAGTGCGTTGCGTGCTTCGGCGATGATCGCGTAAGCCTGCGCCGAACCGTACAGACGGGCCAGTGCCGTGTAGCTGGGTTTGACTTCGCCGCTCACCTGTCCACCGTTTCGTGAACTGCAGCCCCAGCCCGGTTGCTCTGTGTCTACGGCGACGGTTGACAGCCCGCCCCGGGCGGTTACCAGCCCGGCATTCAGCCCGGTATAGCCAGAGCCCACGATCACGACATCCGCCTGGTCCGGCAAAGACGCGTCGAGCGGATCCGGCCGGGGGGTGCGATCCCACCAGTAGGACTCCGGCTTGAAATCATCGCTGAAAATTGATTGGTTCATATCGGCTTGTTCGTCTAGGAAACGACCGGTGCGTTGCTGTTATATCAGTTTTGTGGCCGCGCTCAAATACTGGTCAGAGCCAATCGCCACGGATTTTGAATCGCCGGGCGATGCCGCTAGACTGTGTTTCGGCCATTAATCAGTTCGCGTGGCTGGCTGGAAGTCGAGAGGGTAGATCGGATGCTGTCAAACTGCCGGTATGGTATTGGGTCTTTTCGACATATCCGGCCACGACTACATTTACCGACCGGTTGTCCGGTTCAATGCCGGACCATTTGAATACCATTGGCAACCACGGACCTTTTGACTGAACCCGCATGAAGACAACGTGAAACGATATTCTGCCTGGAGTGTTTTTCTGAACGGCTTAACCGGGCAGAAAAACTGGGATCGTGTCTGGCGTGATCCGGAGCCCAAGGCCCAGTACGACGTGATCATTGTCGGTGCCGGTCTGCACGGGCTCGCAACCGCTTACTATTTGGCCCGCAATCACGGCATCACCAACGTGGCCGTAGTGGAAAAGGGCTGGCTTGGCAGCGGTAATGCTGGGCGTAACACCACGATTATTCGTTCCAACTACATGCTGCCGGGCAATCGGCCTTTTTATGAACATTCTCTGACGCTCTGGGAAAATCTGAGCCACGATCTGAACTACAACGTGATGTTCAGCCAGCGGGCTCATGTGACCTTGCTGCACAGCCCGGCAGCCCGCGACGCTGCAGCGCGGCGCTATAACACCCTGCGATTGACCGGTTCAGACGGCGAACTCTGGGACCTGCCGACGCTCAAAAGCAAAATACCCCATCTGAATTACGGGCCCGACGCACGATTTCCGATCATTGGTGCGTCCGCCCAACTGCGCGCCGGCAATGCCCGACATGATGCGGTTGCCTGGGGTTATGCCAGGGCGGCGGATCAACGTGGCATCGACATTCTTCAGAACTGTGAAGTCACCGGAGTACTGCGGGAAGCCGGCAAGGTGACAGGTATCGAAACCGTGCGCGGCATCATACGTGCGAAGAAAGTCGGTTTTGCGGTAGCCGGCAACACCTCTCGCCTGTGGCGCATGGCGGGGCTGGGTAAATTACCCATCGAAACCCACAAACTGCAAGCCTTTATATCAGAGCCTCTGAAACCCCTGCTTGATCAGGTGGTGGTATTCGGGGTTGGGGGCGCCCATTTTTATATCTCGCAATCGGACAAGGGCGGCATGGTGTTTGGCGGTGATCTGGACTGGTATAAATCCTATGCCCAGCGCGGGAACCTCCCCATTGTGCAGGATGTGGCGGAGTGTGCCACTTCGATCCTGCCCTGCCTGTCCCGGGTTCGGCTACTGCGTCACTGGTCCGGTGTCATGGATATGACAATGGATGGGTCACCGTTCATCTGTAAAACGCCGCTGGACAACCTCTACCTGAATGCCGGGTGGAATTACGGCGGTTTTAAGGCGAGCCCGGCATCGGGCTGGTTTTTTGCTGACCTGGTTGCCAATGACAGGCCTGATCCGGTGATAGCGCTGTACAACCTTAGGCGTTTTGAGCAGGGCATCAATCTTGATGAACGTGGCGCCGGCCCCGATCCCAAACGACACGGATGACATCAGCACAATGATTCGGATCAACTGTCCATTTTGCGGGAAGCGCGATCACAGTGAGTTCAGCTATGGTGGTGATGCTTCTGTTGAATATCCGCCCCTGGACGCACCGGCTGAACAGTGGCTGGAGGCTGTGTTTCAGCGTGAGAACATCGATGGTGTTCAGTTTGAGACCTGGCAGCACCTCCAAGGCTGTCGCATGTGGATCGTGGTCGAACGCGATACCACGACCCACGAGATTCACAGTATAAGACCGGCACACGAAGGTATTGCGCAGGCGCTCGCCTCGGACAAGGGTGGTGAGGTATGAGCACACGGCGCTTAGCCACCGGCGGACAGATAGATCGTGGCAGACCGATAACCTTTACCTGGGACGGTAAAACACGAACGGGTTACTCAGGCGATACGCTCGCTTCCGCGCTGATAGCAAACCGCGAAGAGGTGATCGGCCGCAGCTTTAAATACCACCGACCGCGCAGTGTGATGTCAGCCGGGGTGGAAGAATCCGGTGCAATCGTAACCGTGGGCAGTGGAGATCGTACTGAACCCAACGTTAAGGCAACCATGCAGGAACTGTACGATGGACTGGAGGCACGAGGTCAGAATGCCTGGCCCAGTGTGCGTTTTGATCTCGGCGCGGTGAACAATCTGTTGAGTCCTTTTCTCGCCGCGGGTTTTTACTACAAGACCTTCATGGGTATCCCGCCGCTCGAATGGGGCAGTGGTACCGGCATGTGGATGCGCTACGAACGGTTGATCAGGCGGGCAGCCGGTATGGGTGAGGCCTCCCGGTTGCCAGATCCTGACCATTATGAGCATGCACACGCTTTTTGCGACGTGTTGGTGGTGGGTGCCGGGCCGGCGGGTATTGCAGCTGCCGGGGCGGCAGCGGAATCCGGCCTGGATGTGGTTCTGGTTGAACAGGATAACTTGCTGGGCGGCGCACAGCTGTCGACACCCTGTGGCGGGTCTGAGTCTATTCCTTCAGTACAGGAACTGGAATCAAGCGGTGTTCGGGTGATGACACGGACCACTGCCTTTGGTCTTTATGACTACAACGTCGCAGGTCTGGTGGAACGTGTGACCGATCACCTGCCCGATCCGCCGGGATACCTACCCAGGCAACGATTCTGGACGTTGCGTACGAAGTACACCATTGTTGCTGCTGGTGCGATCGAGCGGCATATCGCGTTCGGCAATAACGATCGGCCCGGCGTGATGACCGCTGCAGCCGCGCGTACCTATCTAAACCGCTTCGCGGTGTTGCCCGGCGAAAACATCATCATCGCGACCAACAACGATTCTGCCTACGAGGGCGCTGTTGAACTGAGTTCGGCAGGTGCAAAAGTCACGCTGCTGGATGCACGCAGCGCGATCTCCGATGAACACATGCAGCAGCTGACTGAGCGCAATATAGAAGTTCGATGTGGGACCGCTCCATTGCAGGTGCTCGGTAGCGGAAATATTGCCGCACTTGAGATCGCAAGAGCCGATGGTACCGGCTGGCGGGCTGCGTCCACCGAGTCGTGCGATCTCGTTCTGGTCTCTGGTGGTTGGTCTCCAGTGGTCAACCTGCTGTCACATCGTGGAGTGAAACCCGTTTGGGACAGTACCCAGGCCTGTTTTTTGGCGGTTGAGTGTGCAGAACCTATTTCGGTGGCAGGTTCGGCGGCCGGCGTCTGGAATTCAGCTGACTGTGTCGCTTCTGGTCAGGCGGCAGCTGGCGATGCGATTCAGGTGCTGCGAGGCCAAATGAACAAAATCACACGGCCGCCTGTAGGGGGATGGCAGCAGCCGATTCGAGCGCTCTATGAGGTTAAGGTGCCCGGCCGCAAGCTGAAGAGTTTTATCGATCCGCAACACGACGTTACCACCGAAGATGTGCGCCTGGCCCATCGCGAAGGCTTCGTGTCCGTTGAACACCTCAAACGCTATACAACCCTGGGGATGGCAACCGATCAGGGCAAGATGGGCAACATCATCGGGCTTGCGCTGATGGCCGAAGCCCTGGGTAAGGAGATTTCTGAAGTCGGCACGACCACCTTTCGACCGCCGTATACGCCAGTCAGTATCGGCGCGTTGCGCGGACGCAGTGTGGGCCGACATTTCCGACCTTTGCGTAGAACGCCGCTGCACGAGTGGAACCTTGATCACGCCGGTACCATGACCGAAGCTGGGTTATGGCAGCGGCCCTGGTACTTTGCCCGTGACGGCGAAACCCTGGCCGACGCTTACGTTCGCGAGGCCGAAACAACACGGAGAACGGTCGGCTTGTGCGATGTGACCTCACTGGGAAAGATTGCGGTCCAGGGCCCTGATGCGACCGATTTTCTCAACAGGGTGTATTCCAATGCGTTCGCTAAGCTGGCGATCGGGAAAGCCCGTTACGGCATTATGCTTCGGGACGATGGCCTGGTCATGGACGATGGCACCAGCTGGCGCCTGTCTGAGACGGAATACTTTATGACCACCACTACGGCGCATGCTGCGCCGGTTATGGCCTGGCTGGAGGAACTCCTGCAGACCCGGTGGTCAGATCTGAAGGTTCACGTAACTTCAGTCTCTGAACAGTGGGCGGGTATCGCGGTGGCCGGACCGTGTTCCCGCACTGTGCTCGAAGCCTGTGTTGAGGATCCAGCCTGTGTCAATAATGGCAACTTCCCTTTTATGGGTGTGATCGAGACCGTTCTCAAAAACCACATTCCCTGTCGTATTGCGCGAATCAGTTTTTCTGGAGAGCTGGCATATGAAGTTTATGTGCCTTCGGACTATGGGCCTGCGGCGATGGATTTATTGTGGGGCGTTTCTGAACCGATGGGTGGCTGTCTTTATGGCCTCGAAGCGCTGGGTGCGATGCGCATCGAAAAAGGCCATGTGACCGGCGCTGAACTGGACGGGCGGGTCACGATTGAGGATGCCGGTCTTGGGCGCATGGCATCAACCAAGAAGTCCTATATCGGCAGTGTGCTTCGCAAGCGGCCGGAACTCACGCGCGAAGACCGGCCGCGACTGGTCGGTATCTTTCCCAGTGATCGACATGAAACTTTCAACGCCGGCGCAATTCTGTGTGCCGCTGATACGGTGCATGGCTTTGGCGATGGCTGGATCACGGGCGTTACCCATTCGCCTGAACTCGGCCACTGGATCGGGCTCGGTTTTATTGCCGGCGGTCTCGAGGCGTGGCAGGGTAAATCAGTAGTTGCCGCCGACCCGGTACGAAAAAGTAACGTTGCGGTTGAGATCGTTTCGCCGCACATGGTTGATCCGGATGGAGAGCGGCTTTATGGCTGAACGTGTGTCTTCATTGGCAGGGGACTACACCCGGGGTTATCACGGCCGCGAGGGCCAGACCGGCGTGATTTTGTGCGATATGCCGAATTTAATGCTTCAGCAGGTGGCGGCCTGGCCTGAGACACTCGAACAGGTGGGGGCGAAAGCGGCGCAGGCTGCCGGTCTGGCTACAGCGCCGGGCCCAGGCCAGACAAATACAGGCAGCGCAGGGGTGCTGCTGCGTGTGGAACCGCTCAAGTGGTGGCTCTATGGCACAACGTTGGCCGACCTCTCACCCGACGCGGGCTGTTTGCTCGATTTATCTCATGCGAGAACCCATGTACGGGTCAGTGGTCCTGATGCCGCAACCTGCCTGAATCGTCACCTGCCCGTCGACCTGAGGCATGGCACATGTCCAGTCGGGTCTGTGGTGTCTACGGCGCTACATCATGTGGCCGTCACTCTATGGCGCTCGGAACACGGATTTGAGCTTTTCCTGCCAAGGGGATTTGCACTGTCCTGCTGGGAGGTGTTGATGGAGACTGCTGAACAGTTTGGTGTCGAGGTTGTATAACTGATTCCGCTTCGTTTTCTATCATCCCGGCCGGACAGTGATTTTGGGATGTTGTTTTCCGTCTGGTCGGTTCAAAAAAGTAATCAGCGCAACGCCGGAGAGTACCGCAACACCTCCCAGTAGTCGGCTCGTCGATAACACCTCACCCAGCAACAATACCCCACCCGCCACCGCTGACAGCGGTTCCAGAAAAAGAAATGGCACGACCTGGTTGATGCCGTACCGAGCCAGCAGAAAATACCAGCAGCTGTAGCCGATCACTGTCATCACTAACACCAGGTAGGCCACAGTCAGCCAGTGGGCAGATGTCGCGGTGGATACGGCTTCAAGTTGACCGTCTTCCAGGATCCACGAACACAGCAGCAGCTGGGGTCCAGCCATCACCGCAACCCAGGTAATCAGGCGAAGCCCACCCATACCGGACAAGCGTTTAAACAGCATCTGGCCCAGAGCCCAGACAAACGCGCCCATGACGACAAGGCTTATGCCCGTCAGGGCGCTCTCTTCCTTTGGAGAGCCGGCAATCACAATGACTCCGACAAAAGCCAGAACAATTCCCAGTGCGTGGTGCCAGCCCAGTCGCTCTTTGAATGCGAACCAGGCCAGCAGACTCGCGAATGGCACCTGGAGCTGTACCACGATAATCATCAGGGAGGCGTCGATCAGTTTAAGACCGTTGAACATCAATCCGTACATCAGTGTTGAACCGATCAGCGACGCCAAGAAGATGTTCTTCATGTCTGCCCAGGGCGGCCTGAAGAACCAAATCAATATTGCAGCGCTGAATGCAAAGCGCATGCCCAGCAAAAACATAGGCGGGAAATGATCCAGTGCCGGTTTGGTGATTACGACACCTATGCCGAATATGGTTGCCACAGCAACAGCTATCAGCATGTGTTGGAATTTCAAGAACGTAGGTTGGTCCGAAATTTGTGGGGCCAGAGCATAGTTAAGGCTTGAATTATCCTTTTGATAACGGTCATTTCAACTGTCGAGCCTACGCCCTCCAAGACAATCAATTCTAGGCTGGTGGCGTAGCTAAGTTTTGTGATATATGTGACCTACAACAGTCTGGTATGACACACTGCCAAAAGATCATCACACAACAGGAGACTACCATGGGTAAGATTTGCAGGAGTTGGGATGTATTCAGTAGCAAAACTATACTGATTGCAGCCGTTCTGGCGTTGTTTGCATCTGTCGGAACCGCATCGGCAGAGACGACACTTGAAAAAATAAAACGGACGGGTAAAACAACTGTCGGCACTGAAGCGGCGTTCCCCCCATTTGAATTTATTAAGGATGGCAAGATTGTTGGATACGGAAAAGACATCCTCGACTACATCATTGCTGATCTAGGTGTAGAACTAAATCAACTTGACTTGCCTTGGCAGGGAATTTTGCCGGGTGTGCTGGCTGGGAAATTTGACTTTGTTGCGACTAGTGTGAGCATTCGACCTGAAAGAGTCGTTAAGTACGCCTACACCGTTCCAATTGCGGAAGGTACAACTTGGACCATGAAGCGGGCCGGTGACGATAGCATGAAAAGTATAGATGACTTAGCTGGTAAAGTTGTCGGCACCCAATTGGCATCAGCGGGAGAAGCAATTGCGAAAGAGTTTGAAGCCAAGCTTAAAGAAAGAGGACTAGGTGGCTATAAAGAGCTCAAGTTATTCACTGCATACCCTGAAAGCTATCTCGCACTGGGCAATGGCGCAATTGACGTGGTCGTCCAAACATTACCCAACCTTGCCGTTGTCGTAAAAGAACACCCTGGTGTATTCGAGTTACTGGATGCAATGACCGGTAAGAGTTACATGTGCTGGGTGACGCGTCCCGAAGACACTGATTTACGGGATTATCTCAGTTCGAAGATTATTGAGATGCGAGATAACGGAAAATTGCACGAACTCCAGGATAAGTGGTTCGGGTTTAGGATGGAAATTCCTGACAGTGGGTTCCTGCCGGCTGGCGCTCTGTAATCTTAGAGCTTTACTATTTTTAGCGTAGTATTTGGCGGACGAGAATTTATTTCTCGTCCGCCAAATTGATTTGTAGAATTTGATTGCAACTCAATTTGGCTGTGTGACATGCGGAATTCCGGTTGAAATTCAATTTTTCCTACACCATTGACGCACTGCCCCGTTTGTTGGAAGGGGCTTTAATCACGATAGAAATAGCTGCAATTGGCTTTATCCTTAGCCTTACGATTGGGACCCTGATCACTGTATTTCGGACGGTCAGCCAATCGAGGTTACTAAACGCCATTCTGGCGGTATACATCAGTTTCATCCGGGGTACGCCACTGCTGATCCAGATATTCCTGGTCTATTACGCACTGCCGGCTATTGATTTTTTACCAGGGCCTGGCGAACTAAGAATAGACTTGGGTCCAGTAACGGCGGGTATCGTCGCGATTACGCTTAACAGCATAGCATTTGTGACAGAGATCTTGCGTGGTGGACTGGCTGCTATCCATAAAGGTCAATATGAAGCGGCCTGGGCGTTGGGACTTCGCAATTATCCACTGTGGCGTAAGGTGGTACTGCCGCAGCTATTTATGAAAACCATCCCACCCCTAGTGAGTGAATTCACTCAGGTTTTGAAAGCGACACCTTTGTTGGCCATGATTACAGTCGTCGAAATGATGCGGGTCTCACAGCAGATTTTCAGCGCCAACTACCACCCAGTAGAGGTGTTGTCTGGTGCATTTGTTCTCTATTTTTTAATTTGTTTCGTTGTCAGTCGGAGTTCTATTCTTTTGGAACGCCGTTTTGCGGTTCGTAGGTTCTAGCCGTGGATCTTGATTTCCAAATTATTTTGGACTGGTGGCCATTAATTTTAGATGGCTTCAAGCTGACCCTTGTGATTGTTGTTGGGGCCATACTGTTGGGCATACCTCTGGGCGGATTGTTGGCCTTTGGCCGACAGTCAAGATTTAAAATAATTTCGATATCGGCAACAGCTTTTATTGAGCTTTTTAGAAATACTCCGTTCATGATTCAGGTGTTTCTGCTTTTTTATGTGTTGCCATTTTACGGAATTCGGATCCCCGCAAACATTGTGGGCATCATTGGATTGGCCCTGTTCGGCAGTGTCTACTATGCCGAAATTATCCGAGCTGGAATCGACGCAATTCCACGGGGGCAGTTGGAGTCAGCTCGATCTATTGGTATGTCTCACTGGCAAAGCATGACCAATATTGTGCTGCCGCAAACAATGCGAATTATTCTCCCGCCTATCGGTAATCAGACACTTTCTCTCGTAAAGGAATCTTCTATTTTGTCGACGATAACAGTACAGGAATTGACAATGTCTGCATTGATAGTACAGGGCCAAACATTCCGACCGTTTGAAATCTTCATCGTGATTACACTGCTTTACTGGGGTCTTAATGAACTGATTGCCACAGGACTAAGAATTTATGAACGACGTCTAGAACGACGATCATTAAGCGATCCTGCTAGCGCGTGATCTACGGACGGCTGAATGAGCACACCAATTTCTTCCGGACACTGGGAATGAGCATCAAAGACAACATCCAGCCTTTGGTCGAACTATTCGACGTGCGTAAATGCTTCGGCCAAACCGTAGCATTAGGTGGAGTTAATCTCTCCGTTGCTCGCGGCGAGGTGGTTTGTGTTATTGGGCCCAGTGGATGTGGGAAAAGCACCATGTTGCGGACGATTAACTGGCTTGAGGTGCCGGATAGCGGAAAGGTTGTATTGGACGGGCAGCCGATCGGTATTCGAATTGGCCAAAACGGGAAGGTGAGTCCACAAGCAAGCAAGGATCTAAACAAAACTCGGTCTCGTATGGGGATGGTTTTTCAACAATTTAATCTTTGGCCTCATCTTTCGGTACTAGACAATATAACCAGAGCGCAAGAAATTGTTCTTCGGATTCGAAAAGAGGATGCAGAAAAAACTGCGTATCGGCTTCTGAGGCAAGTCGGCTTATCCGACAAAACGGACGCCCTACCTGATCAATTGTCCGGTGGGCAGCAGCAAAGAGTCGCCATTGCTCGAGCGTTAGCAATGGACCCAATTCTAATGTTAATGGATGAACCTACCTCTGCTCTGGACCCGGAGCTTGTCGGTGATGTGCTAAGTGTTCTTCAGCAGTTGGCTGAAGATGGAATGACCATGATCATAGTCACTCACGAACTTGGCTTTGCAGCTAAATTTGCTGATCGGATCTTGTTCATGGACAGGGGTTTGATTGTGGAGGACGGTCCGCCCCAACAATTACTCCAGAATCCGGAAACTGATCGACTAAAATTTTTTCTGAAACAACTCGGGGACATGAATCTGAACATTCCTGGAGTAATGTAAGCTGGTTTCTAGAAGTGTTCAGTCAAACTATTAACTTCAACTTTGTCTTGAGTCCTAATACTTAATCGCGTTATCCCTTTTCAAGGAGACATCAGATGGCCGCTAAGAAAAAGAATGCTAAAGGCAGTAGTTCTACGCTTATGAAGATTCCAGCACGACGGGGTGCTGCAACCCATCTGCGTAAAGGGCAGAAGGTCAAAATCATTAATACTCATGGTAGTCAGGTTGTCGACTTCTGGGCTTTTAATGCAAATAATCCGGGAGAGTTTATGTCGATGGAGCACTGCCGGGTTTGGTTGGGTCGTTATCGACCAAAGCCTGGTGACGCGCTGATTACTAATCAACGACGGAACATTCTCAAATTTCTCGAAGATACCTCTCCCGGCGTACACGACACTATGATGGCCGCCTGTGACCGGTTTCGCTACGAGCAACTGGGGTGTCATGAATATCATGACAACTGTACTGATAACCTTTGGGAGGCACTTGCGGCCGTGCGTTTCAAACCGACAGAAACACCATGTCCATTTAATCTTTGGCAGAACACCCCCGTCGATTCGGCCGGTGGAATTGACCAATTGCCGACAGTATCAAAGCGGGGAGACTTCGTGCTGTTTAGGGCTCTTATGGATACGGTATTGTGCTTTTCGGCATGCCCTCAGGATATTGTGCAAATCAATAGCGGGCGACCAAAGAATGCCCACTACCAGATAATTGATTGAGGGGTTTTGGTTTCTATTTAAAACTGCAAAATGGGCTTCGGGTTATGGATTGCCGAGCACAGGCGGGATGTTGCTACACCTATCATAAAGATAGGCGAGATTCTTACCAAGGATTTGCCGAACTCTACATGGGGCGACGGTTTGCGGGTAGTGATCGTTTATCGATCTTGAAAGTATCCTGCCCGAACGGCTTTGCCGATTAGATTGCAGATAAAGCGCCCAGCAGTAATCGCAGTTATGCCATTCAAATCACGCTTAGGTGTGATCTCTACAATGTCCATACCGACGACCCGGCCTTTGTCAACTAAACCATGGATGAGCGTTCGCATCTGATCGTAGGTAACGCCACCGGGTGCCGGCCCTGCTACCGCTGGCATTATAGTTGGATCAACGCCATCAGCATCAATCGTTAGATAGTAATTTGACTCATCTGGTATACGGTCGAGAACTGATCTCATGCCTATCTGCTGTAGTTCAATATCAGGAATAAGGTGGGATCCATAAGATATAGCGGCCTCCATCTCTTCAGGTCTTGCGCTCCCGGCTGAACGAAGGCCAATCTGGAATATCTCTCCAATATGGTCCATCTCAGAGGCTCGACGAATCGGACTCGATAGACCATCTCGTACACCGTTAACATGATCTCGCCAGTCGAGATGAGCGTCTACATGCACTAGTGTGATAGGAGCCCAGTTCTTAAAACCTCGAAGAACCGGAATCGGCACACCGTGATCTCCACCAAGTACGATCGGCATGACATTTCTGTCGAGTAGTGTCTCTATTACTTTCTCGGCATTTCGGTTGTGTTCATCGATGTCATTGAGATTGCCTGGGACATCACCGACATCTACAACTTTAATAAGTCTCCCATCAAGTAGAGGACCACCTAGATCAAAATCCCAACGATCGATTCCTCGTAAGGCTCTTTCACAGTATCGGCGTATATGGGTTGGCGCATTAGTTTGATCGTTTGTTACATCATCCATTGAATATGGTGCCCCGTAGGGAATGCCAAGAATTGCAATGTCTGCATCTATCTTGTCCAGATCAAGGACAATGGGAAGGTCATGGAAACTCTGGAACTCGCGTCGCGGCGCGACCGTAAGGTTGTTGCTCATAAGGATCTATTTTCGTGACCTATAAGTGGGACTAACCTGACTAACCAGGGACGCCATTAGACGTGCTGACCTTTAGCGCTGTCGCTTCTCCTTCAGACCAGTCACCTACGTTCTTTTGAGCTGATGAAACCACACAAATGCAGTCTATTAACACCCTAAATAACACATGATCACCCGCAGAAGACTTCAATTCCTTTGGTGTCAGATTTCCTTCATTGTCTAATTCAATATTGAGAAACAAATTAACTGGATCCGGCAGTTTCGGTAATGAAATACCCAGCTCCTTTAAAGCATTTTGCGCGTTTTCCGCACACCCTGTTACTTTCGTATACCCCTGTGAAGAGAGATAGCGAGCATCTGACGCAGGCCAGAGTAGATCATGGGTGCTCACGGTATCCTCACCCAGAACCATGATTGGACGACGACGATTGGTTACAAGGCGCATACCCAGCGTTAAGAGAAAAGAATTGCTGAACACACGCGTGTGATGGGGAGATAAGAATTCCCGGAGATCGTCTTTCACAATTGCAAATAGAGTGGCGGGCTGTCGGCCGAACAGATCGACAATGGAGAGCAGTTGTCCTTGATAGGCGTAGATAGCCCGCGCCTCGCCTCCCGGGATCTCAACCGCAATCTCAGGAGGCAGCTCTTCCGTCGTCAGTGATTTCATGAGTAGCGGCATTAGTTATTTCCCGGTATGTCATTACTGACAATCGCTTTCATCTCTGTTGGGCAGAGCCCATTTCCAGGGATGATGTCCTGAGGGCAGGGAGACAACGCACATACCAAATCCATGAGCACCTCAAAAACGATACGATCCCCTGCTTTACTGGATGGATTAACTACTCCAGTGCGACCATCAGCAACGACGGGACTGTTCTGAAAAAGGTTAAACGGTTCAGGAACATCCAGAATATCGATTTCTTGGTGAGCCAAGAGACCATCGTGAAGGTTTTCTAAACAATTTCGATGTCCAGGTACCCCGAAATCAACTGAATATCGTGTCGGGTCACAGGCTGGAACGGTCGAATCATGAACGCCAATTGTGTCTAGGACAACCTTCAGCATAGGATTGTCATAGTTGCTCAGTAGTGTATCGCCAATGCCAAAAAACAGAGATCTCAGGTGTCGTCTGGTTCTGACTGAGGAGATCCCTTCTTTGGGATTATTCTGATTTATGGCAACGAAATCGCCAGCTTGTGCACCCTCTAAATCAACGATCGTTACGTATTGTCCAGATGTTGCTGTGAAGCCCAGGCCGAATCCACCGTTTACGAGGTATTCTGTTGTGCTCGGGGTGCTCATTTGTTTCACTGACTGAATTTGGTTATGGCCAACATGGTAGCACGATTGGAATATGTGATATATCAAGCGGCTTGATGCTGCTTGGGAACGAAAATATTTTCAATGAGTTTACTTTAAGCTGATCAAGGCGTTTGGAAGTTGGCAATCACAACAATAGGATCAGCTAAAGTATGGTAAACAATCTGGAGATCAGGCTGAATTCATTATGACCGAAACTAAAGACACACCTGTCAGGTTGGACTTTCCGTTTGTGGGTATACCGTCGTTTCTCAGATCACAGATTTGCACAGATCTCGACCAATTGAACGCGGATATCGCGGTATTCGGTATACCTCACGACGAGGGTTCGCCTTTTCTGAGTGGCTCCAGGATGGGTCCACGCTCTATACGTGAACATTCTCTGCGCTTTGGTCGTGAGGGCAGTATTTATGATCCGGAGACACGGACTCAGTATCTGTCGGAGGAGTTAGGCCAGGGACTGATTGCCGATGTGGGCGATGTCGACGTCTGGCCCACGGAAGTACGAACCACCTTCAAGAACGCAACCGACATGACGCGAAAGATCCTCGCCAAAGGCGCGTTTCCAGTGATGCTCGGTGGTGATCATGGCGTGACTTATCCGGTTGTACGGGGCTTTAATGAACCGCTGCATGTGATGCACTTCGATGCGCACATCGACTACGCGCCGTTCATACACGATCTGCAATTCACCAACGGACATCCTTTTAGCAACATCAAACCGCTGCAGCATGTTGAAAGTTTGACGCAGATTGGTATCCGCAGTCTGCGCAGTGCGCAGAGTCAGATCCACGCTTCGATCGATGACGGCAACCGAGTGATTACGATGGGTGAGTTTCATGATATCGGCGGTCAGGGTGTCGCTGAGATTCTTCCAAAGGACGCGGCCTGTTACATCAGCGTTGACATCGATGTGCTGGATATATCGCTCGTACCTGGGTGTGTCTCGGCTGAGCCCAATGGAATGAGTTATGCCGAACTGCGTAACACGCTGGCCGCGTTGACGACACACGCTAACGTGATCGGATTTGATTTGGTGGAAGTGAATCCGCAACTCGATGTCGGGACCGGTACCACCTCCTACCTTGCTGCGCATACAGTTATAGAGTTTCTGGGTCTGCTCTGCAGCCAGCCGCGCTGGGCAAAACGTCGGGCCGAGCGTGCAAAACAACGGACCGCACGCAGCTAGCGAGCCGACTCCTGGTGCTGGCCAGGTTCATTGATTGGTGATGCGGTCTAACCGCAATCCATACTTTTCTCTGGGTCACGATCGACCTGCCACTGAATTACCCCTCACCCTGGCCGATCTACATCTTTCATTGTCGCCAGAGGATGAGGTTATAGTTCATCTAGGTGCGAGATCAGCGCCCGACTGGTCGCGCCAACGGGCTTTGGATCTCGTGACTGGTGCCGGCTTTTTACCGCGTGGGAAAGTCGTTAGAAAATCATCCGGCTTTGTCCTGCGGCTGAAACGTATTCGCAGTCTGCCGGATACGGTGGGTCCGAATATGCAGGTTCTGATCATTGGCCTGAATCCGAGTCCTTATTCTGCAGACACCGGAATTGGTTATGGCCGACCCGGAAATCGGTTCTGGCCGGCTGCACTGAAGGCAGGTCTGGTCAGTATCGACCGTGATCCACGTCACGCGCTGTCGCACCACGGTGTGGGGATGACCGACCTGGTACGCAGAACCACGGCTCGCGCCGACGAAGTTGAACGCACTGAATTCGAAGCCGGTTTTGAGAGAATTGAACGACTGGCAGCCTGGCTAAAGCCCACAGTGTGCTGTTTCATCGGGCTGGGCGGTTGGCGCCTGGTGGTCGACCGCAAGGCGGTTGCCGGCCGGCAGACTGACTCTGTCGGCGGGTGTCCAGTGTATGTCATGCCCCACACCAGTGGGCTCAATGCGCACAGCCGCCTGGAAGATCTGGTTAAACATCTGGCTGCCGTATTCGCTATGGTAGGTGCGGCTGACTAGGTACGACGCAGACTACACAAGTCATTCACTGAAGCCGGCCGCAATTACATGGCATCGCATCAACCCCGTGACAGGTCACAGCGGATCGGTAACAACCAGTCTACTACTCAGGTCTCTCGGTTAATTGAGGTTGGGACTGTGCCCAGTCAATGGGTAGCTTGCCAGTAAAATCGATACTTGAT
>JAKUQR010000037.1 GCA_022450155.1 Gammaproteobacteria bacterium
GGAAATCAGCTTAGTCATGATGATGTTACTCAACTATCAGGTCGTCAATGTGAATAGATCCGCCCATCAGATTCTTGCAGCGCAAACTGTTCGCAGGTTCGCCTACTCGCCCGCTATACATACACCCCTAACTGAGCCAGTTATACCAAACCCATTAGAGTGGGATATTGCCGTGCTTGCGCCAGGGATTAGACAACTGTTTCCCGCGCAACATGTCCAGTGACCGTGAAACCCGCCGCCGAGTATCCCGCGGCAGGATCACATCGTCGATAAACCCTCTGTGTCCCGCGATAAAGGGATTCGCAAATGTCTGCTGATATTCCTCAGTACGGGTGGCAATCTTTTCCGGATCGTCCATTTCCTGGCGAAAGATGATTTCTACAGCTCCTTTTGACCCCATAACTGCAATTTCAGCGCTGGGCCAGGCCAGATTGACATCGCCGCGCAGATGTTTGGATGCCATCACATCGTAGGCGCCGCCATAGGCCTTGCGCGTTATAACCGTGACCTTGGGTACAGTGCACTCAGCGTAGGCATATAGGAGTTTCGCACCGTGACGGATGATGCCACCGTATTCCTGGGTCGTGCCCGGAAGAAAACCCGGCACATCCACAAATGTCACGATCGGAATACCAAAGGCGTCACAGAAACGCACAAATCGTGCCGCCTTGACTGAAGATTGGATATCCAGACAACCAGCCAGCACCATTGGCTGATTCGCCACAACACCCACCGTCGAACCGTCGACCCTACCGAAACCGATGACAATATTGCCTGCATACTCGGGCTGTAATTCAAAGAAATCGCCTGCATCGACAACTTTGTGGATCAACTCTTTCATGTCATAGGGCTGGTTTGGGTTGCTCGGCACCAGCGTATCCAGTGACATCTCGATGCGGTCGACTGGGTCGTCGGCGTTACGCCTCGGGCACTCACTGCGGTTGTTCAGGGGCAGAAAATCTACAAAGCGCCTCAATGACAATAATGCCTCGACATCGTTTTCAAAGGCGCCATCTGCGACTCCCGACCGGGTGGAATGCGTGTTTGCGCCACCAAGTTCCTCATGGGTGACTGTCTCGTGCGTCACAGTTTTGACTACCTCCGGGCCGGTCACATACATATACGAAGTATCCTTCACCATGAAAATAAAATCTGTTATTGCCGGCGAATAAACGGCACCGCCTGCACACGGACCCATGATCATCGAGATTTGGGGGATCACTCCCGAGGCCAGCACATTACGCTGAAACACTTCGGCATAACCGGCGAGCGAATCGACACCCTCCTGGATACGAGCACCGCCGGAATCGTTAAGACCGATGACTGGCGCGCCAACTTTCATTGCGTGGTCCATGATCTTGCAGATCTTTCCCGCATGTGCTTCTGACAACGAACCACCAAACACCGTAAAGTCCTGACTAAAAACAAAGACCGTTCGACCATTAATAGTCCCGTATCCGGTGACGACGCCGTCGCCAGGTACAACCTTGTCGGCCATACCAAAATCAGTTGAGCGGTGCTCGACAAAAATATCCCATTCTTCAAAACTGTCCTGGTCCAGCAGTACATCGACACGCTCACGGGCGGTCAGCTTCCCCCGTGCGTGTTGCGCATCAATACGTTCCTGACCACCACCCAGTTTGGCGGCTTCCCGCCGGCGTTCGAGTTCTTCAATGATTTCCTGCATGGCCCGTCCTCCCGTCAGCGCTGACGCTGCCCCAGTAGATCAACAATACCCTGAGCAGCGGTTGGGATGTGGGTGCCAGGGCCGTAAATAGCCGCCACACCCAACTTATACATCTCAGCATGATCCTGCGGCGGAATCACACCACCCAGGACCACGATGATGTCTGATGCACTTTGACGCTCAAGTTCTGCCATAACCTCGGGTATCAATGTCCGGTGTGCAGCTGCCTGCGAGGATACACCGATGACGTGGACATCATTTTCAACCGCCTGACGTACCGCATCAGCGGGTGTCTGAAACAATGGGCCAATATCAACATCGAAACCCAGATCGGCAAACGCCGTGGCAATCACCCTGGCCCCGCGATCATGTCCATCCTGACCCAGTTTTGCCACCAGTAGCCGGGGCTGCCGACCGACACGATCAGCAAATGAGCGAACTGCTGCCTGGGCACTACTGAAACTCTCGTCGTCTTGCACAGCCGCGCCGTAAATGCCCGAAATGGTCATCGTCTCTGCACGATGCCGGCCGAATACGTTCTCCAGGGCGGTAGAGATCTCACCTACCGTTGCTCGCGCCCTGACCGCATCCATCGCACAGGCCAGGAGATTTTTATTTTGCCCATCATCGCCTGCTGCATGTTCGAGTACCTGTAACGCTTCCTGGCAGCGAGCTTCATCACGAGAGATACGAACGCTTTCCAGACGCCGTAACTGTGCGTCACGAACCGCCATGTTGTCCACACTGAGAATTTCCACCGCCTCTTCCTCGTCAGGCTGGTATCGGTTTACCCCAACAACGACCTCCTCGCCCTGATCAATTCTTGCCTGCCGGCGGGCGGCGGCTTCCAAGATCCTAAGCTTGGGCAGGCCTGCACTGACGGCCTCAGTCATTCCACCGAGTTCCTCGACTTCATCGATCAGCTTGCGGGCCTCATGCACCAGGGAACTGGTCAGGCTCTCAACATAATAAGAGCCGCCAAGAGGATCGATTACGTCCGTGACGCCAGTCTCTTCTCGCAGTACAAGCTGTGTGTTGCGGGCTATTCGCGCCGCAAAATCTGTAGGCAATGCCAGTGCTTCATCAAAACTGTTCGTGTGCAGTGACTGCGTACCGCCCAACACACCAGCCAGTGCTTCAATCGTGGTGCGTATGATGTTGTTGTATGGATCCTGGCTGGTGAGACTCACGCCCGAAGTCTGACAATGCGTCCGCAGCATCAGTGAACGGGGGTCTTTTGGCGAAAAATGTTCGTTGACCAATTCCGACCATAACTGCCTGGCCGCACGAAGTTTGGCGACCTCCATAAAAAAGTTCATCCCGATGCAGAAAAAGAAAGACAGCCGTGGAGCAAAATCATCGATCTCAAGGCCACTCGCAAGCGCGGCGCGCACATACTCGATGCCGTCGGCCAGGGTATACGCCAATTCCTGAACACAGGTCCCCCCCGCTTCCTGCATGTGGTACCCCGAAATAGAAACCGGGTTAAATCGTGGCATATTCTGCGCCGTAAAACCGATGATGTCCGCCACGATCCGCATCGATGGCCTGGGCGGATAAATGTAGGTGTTACGAACCATGAACTCTTTCAGAATATCGTTCTGTATCGTTCCAGAGAGCGTGGCAAGATCACAGCCCTGCTCCTGGGCTGCGACAGCATACATGGCCAGAACAGGCAGTACCGCGCCGTTCATCGTCATCGATACCGATATATCCCCCAGCGGTATCTGATCAAACAGAATTTTCATATCTTCGACGGAGTCGATTGCCACTCCCGCCTGACCAACGTCTCCAACCACCTCGGGATGATCTGAGTCATAACCCCGGTGTGTCGCCAGATCAAATGCCACAGACAAGCCGGTCTGTCCCGCCGCCAGGTTACGCCGGTAAAACGCGTTGGATTCTTCAGCAGTCGAGTAGCCGGCGTACTGACGGACTGTCCACGGTCTACCCGGGTACATTGTGGCCCGCGGGCCTCGACGATAAGGTGGAAAGCCCGGCAAGGAATCCTGCTGGGTCATATCTTCAAGATCGGCAGCCGTGTACAACGGCTTGATTGTGATCCCTTCCGGAGTCTGGCGACAGAGTGACTCGGCTGTCACTGACTTCAACTCCTGCGCAGCAAGATCACGCCAGTCATCCAGAGTTCGAATATCGAAGTCGTTCACCGGAGTATTACTCAGGAAGCAGGATAACCGATACTATTCAGAGCCTCTGTTATCTCGTCCAGTATCTCGGGATCATCAATGGTTGCCGGCATCTGCCAGTCTTCACCGTCTGCGATCTTTCCCATTACCCCGCGAAGAATTTTACCGGACCGCGTCTTTGGAAGCCGCTTAACCACGACTGCCTGCTTGAACGCAGCGACCGGACCGATCCGATCTCGAACCATCTGCACAACTTCGGCGGCGATTTCCTCACTCAGCCGGTCACAACCGGCATTCAGTACGAGAAAGCCCAGTGGCGCCTGCCCTTTCAAGGCGTCCTGGACGCCAGTTACTGCACATTCGGCCACATCGGCATGATCAGCCAACACCTCTTCCATTGCACCAGTCGACAACCTATGGCCTGCGACATTGATAATGTCATCGGTCCGGGACATCACATAGACATAACCCTCGTCATCAATCATACCTGCATCAGAGGTATTGTAGTAACCGTCAAACTGACTGAGATAAGCTTCAAAGAACCGCTCGCGGGCATTCCAGAGCGTGGGAAACGATCCGGGCGGAAGGGGTAACTTAACCGCCAGCGTGCCTATGTCACCGGGTGTCACAGGCTTTCCGTCCTCCCCGAGTACGTTCAGGTCCCAACCAGGCACAGGCTTAGAAGGCGAACCTTCTTTGATCGGCAGCATCTCGATTCCCCGACAGTTCGCCGCGATAGACCAGCCGGTCTCGGTCTGCCACCAGTGGTCGATCACGGGCACGTTCAGTTTATCTTCTGCCCAGTGCAATGTATGGGGATCCGTTCTTTCACCGGCCAGATACAAACACTCAAACCGACTCATGTCGTATTGTTTCAGATACTCGCCGTTTGGATCATCCTTTTTAATGGCCCGAAATGCCGTTGGTGCCGTGAACAACACTTTTACGCCGTGTTCAGCAATAACCCGCCAGAATGCACCTGGATCTGGAGTACCCACCGGCTTACCCTCATACAGAACTGTGGTGCTACCATTGAACAGTGGGGCATACACGATATACGAATGCCCGACCACCCAGCCGACATCTGAAGCGGCCCAGAAAACATCGCCCGGATCTGTGCCGTAGATGTTTTTCATGCTCCATTTCAATGCAACAATATGTCCAGCATTGTCGCGGACAACACCCTTCGGCTGGCCCGTAGTACCCGAGGTATAAAGAATGTACAAGGGGTCAGTTGCTGCCACCGGAACACAATCCACCGGTGTGGCTGCGGACATGGCCTCATGCCAGTCCTGATCCCGCCCGGCAACCAGATCGGCCTCACACTCCGGTCGCTGAAGAACGATACACTGTGCAGGTTTGTGTCTCGCCGTCTCGATCGCACCGTCGAGTAGCGGTTTGTATTCGACCACCCGGCCCGGTTCGATACCACAGGAAGCTGACACGATCACTTTCGGGGTGCAGTCATCGATTCGTACAGCCAGTTCATTCGAGGCAAACCCCCCGAACACCACCGAATGTATTGCGCCGATACGGGCGCAGGCCAACATCGCAATCAATGCCTCGGGCACCATCGGCATGTAGATGATTACACGATCACCGCGACCTATATCATTTTGCACTAGTACGCCGGCAAAACGGGCTGTCTGTTCGAGCAGCTCGGCATACGTTAACGTCCGAGCGGTACCCGTCACGGGACTGTCGTAGATGATAGCAGCTTGATCACCGCGGCCATGTTCCACATTCAGATCCACTGCGTTATAGCAGGTGTTAACTTCACCACCTGTGTACCATCGATAGTACGGTGCGTCCGTGTCGTCCAGGACACGGTCCCACTTCTTATACCAGTGAATATCTTCAGCTGCCCGCGCCCAGAATCCCACCGGATCCTGTAATGCGCTCTGATATACTGATTCGTAGTTACCACTCATTGTCGGCCACCCTGATAAACGGTGATGTGTCTAGATCGGCTGGGCGAGAACTGCTGAACCCGAACCCTACCGTCAAACACCACAATAACTTAAGAATGCCTGTCAGATCGAACAGCAAAAGCGCCCATCTCACAAAATACAACACCGGTATGATAAGTGTTTTTAGCACCCACAGCGAGTGACTAACAACATACGCCCAATCCCTATGCCATTTGCTGGAGCAGCCATGAACTACCAGAATATTCTTGTTGAAACCCACGACGTCGTCGGCCTGATTACCCTCAACAGACCGGATGTCCTCAACGCGCTCTCCGATGACCTAATGGATGAGCTTAGTGACGCCGTAGACAGGTTAGAGACTGACGATGCGATTGGCGCATTGGTCTTGACAGGTAGTGACAAAGCTTTTGCCGCTGGTGCAGACATCAAACGCATGAAGGACAGTGACTATATGGATGTCTACATGGGCAACTTCATCGGCCGAAACTGGGAACGCATCAGCACCTGCCGAAAACCCGTTATTGCCGCTGTAGCCGGTTATGCGCTGGGCGGCGGCTGCGAACTCGCAATGATGTGTGACTTCATCATCGCTGCAGAGAGTGCTCAGTTTGGGCAGCCCGAGATCAAACTCGGCGTAATACCGGGGGCCGGCGGCACTCAGCGACTAACCCGTTTTGTCGGCAAGTCCAAAGCCATGGAGATGTGCCTAACTGGAAGAATGATGGATGCCGACGAGGCTGAACGAGTCGGACTGGTCAGCCGGATAGTGCCCGCCGACAACCTGCTGGACGATGCATTGAAAACCGCCAAAAAGATTGCAACGCTTTCCCGACCTTCGGTCATGATGGCCAAAACGGCTGTCAACCGGGCCTACGAAACCACACTTGCCGAAGGTATCCGATTCGAACGGACCATCTTCCAGTCATTATTTGCGACTGATGACAAAAATGAAGGGATGGCTGCATTTATCGAAAAACGAAAACCCAACTGGAAACATCGGTGACACACGGGGCCCGATGTGAAAGTTGACGACCACCATTATCGCTCGATCTGGCTGGAAGATAACGCACCATCCGTCTCTGTCATCGATCAAACGCTTCTACCATTTGAGTTTCGGATTCGTCAGCTCAGATCGACTGCTGATATGGTCGATGCCATCGCCACTATGGTTGTTCGTGGTGCTCCGCTGATCGGCGCCGCAGCCGCTTGTGGCCTTTTCCTGGCAGCCCAGGAAAATCCGTCTGATGAACATCTGGAAAAATCCGCCAGCCGACTACTCACAGCTCGCCCCACCGCTGTAAATCTGCGTTGGGCCTTGGATCGAATGCTACCGGAACTGCTTAACGAACCCATCACCCAGCGGGTAGAGGCCGCACGGGTCGGAGCTCAAAAGATTTGTGATGAGGACGTCAGCATTAACAGCCGAATCGGTGCGCACGGACTGGAATTCCTCACCCAACACTGTCACCTTGCTCAAAAAGACATGCCCTTCAATATTCTGACTCACTGCAACGCCGGCTGGCTGGCAACCGTCGATTGGGGAACTGCGCTGTCACCCATCTTTAAAGCGCACGACGCTGGCATGAATATTCACGTTTGGGTCGACGAGACTCGCCCACGAAATCAAGGGGCATTACTGACTGCGTGGGAACTGAAAGCGCATGGTGTGCCACACACTGTGATAGCCGACAACGCAGGTGGTCATCTGATGCAGCGCGGCCAGGTCGATGCCTGCATTGTTGGTTCCGACCGAACAACACGGTCCGGCGATGTATGCAACAAGATCGGCACCTATCTCAAGGCTCTGGCCGCTAAAGCCAACGACGTACCATTTTTTGCCGCGCTCCCATCATCGACCATTGACTGGTCCATACGCGATGGAATTTCTGAAATACCTATAGAGGAACGGGAAAGTATTGAGGTTACCCACATCACCGGAGCTGATGAAAAGAACCAACTTGTCAGGGTCCGCCTCACACCAGAGGGCAGTCAGGCAGCTAACCCGGCATTCGATGTCACGCCCCGGGACTACGTCTCCGGCATTATTACGGAACGGGGTGTGTGTGACGCCTCCGAGACAGCACTGCTGAGTCTGTATCCGGAACAGGCCCAAAAGCGGCGAAAGAGCCAGCCTATTTCAACTTGAAATCCGGATCATCGGCACGGTCAATCACATCGCATAACAACTGCTATAGTCAGTCGCCTACGCTCGAGCAGACGTTCACTCACCACCGATCGACTACAACTGTATGTCCATGACTAAGCCTACTGACTGCCCGTCAAACCAAGCAACCAAGGCGCGCATCAGGCACGCTCGCCGCTGCTGCTGGTCGTATATTTTAGCGCTCGCCCTGGCACTGCCCTGTGTTTCGATCTATGCCGACGTTGCGCCGCTTAAAGCCCTGCCTGGTCATCAGCGGGCGGTAGAACTAATTAACTACTTTATACAGCGATATCACTATCGCACAGCACAGCTCAATGACGAACTTTCCAGCCAGATACTCGATCGCTACATTCAAAGTCTGGATGCCAACCGAAGTTATTTTCTGGCATCCGACATTGAAGGCTTCGAACAAATGCGCTTTCACCTGGATAACTATCTTCGAAAACAGGAACTGGACCAAATCTTTAAACTGTTTGATCTGTACCGGGAACGAGTAATTGACAGGGCAGAGTTTTCGGTGCGCGCCCTGAGCGAGGGTTTTGACCTGAACATACCGGAGAGCTATCGGTTCAACCGGAGCACATCACCATGGCCGACTGACCAGGCGCAACTGGATGACATCTGGCGACGGCGGGTCAAAAACGACTATCTGTCTCTGAAACTTGCCGGCAATTCTCACGATGACATCTTAAAAACACTTGGCAATCGTTATCGCCAGCTGAGTCGGCGTACAAAACAGATTACATCCTCCGATGTTTTTGAGACATTCATAAACGCGTACATCACTTCAGTGGAGCCACACACCAACTACTTTTCACCCCGATCAACCGAAAATTTCAAGATCAGGATGAGCCTGTCCTTGGAGGGGATCGGTGCTGTTCTACAAACTGAAAACGAATATACCGTGGTGCGTAGAATCGTGGCAGGCGGACCAGCCGAACTCAGTCAGCTATTGAATGCGGGCGACAGAATTATCGGTGTCGGTCAAGATGAGGACCAGCCGCTGGTCGATGTTATCGGGTGGCGACTGGACGATGTGGTTGATCTGATTCGAGGCCCCAAAAACACTGTGGTGAGACTACAGATTGTTCCGGTCCAGGACGGACCGGACGGCAGCGGCCAGATCATCAGCATCGTACGCGATACGATCAACCTTGAGGAACAAGCGGCACAGAAATCGGTTATCTCTGTAGAACGTGGCGATCATATTTATCGAATAGGCGTCATCGATCTGCCGACCTTTTATGTCGACTTCGACGGCCGTTCCAGCGGCAAGGCTGACTATCGCAGCACAACCCGAGATGTTGCTAGGCTGGTCAGAGAGCTGCGGGCGGAGCATACAGATGGGTTGGTCATCGACTTGCGGGGGAACGGCGGCGGGGCGCTTACCGAAGCAACAACTCTCACCGGCCTTTTCATCGAGAAAGGACCGATCGTACAAGTCAAGGACGCGAAGGGTCGTGTCCGGGTAAAACGGGATACAGACCCCGCAATTATCTACCGTGGGCCTCTCGCCGTGCTGGTAGACGGCAACAGCGCGTCTGCCTCGGAAATCTTTGCAGGTGCAATCCAGGATTACGGCCGAGGCATCATCATTGGCACACCCACTTATGGGAAAGGAACCGTCCAGAACCTGGTCGATCTGGACCGGTACTCTCGAAACGAGGACGAGAAGCTTGGTCAACTCAAATTTACGATAGCGCAATTCTTTAGAATCAATGGCGACAGCACACAGCACAGAGGCGTTGTTCCCGATATCCTGCTGCCAACAGCTCAAGATGATACGAAACACGGTGAGCGAAGTTTGAAAAATGCGCTGCCCTGGGAACAGGTTGCTTCAGCCGATTACAGTCCGTTTGACCAGTCAGGCCTGAGCGCCGTATTACCTAAAATCAGATCGGTTCACCAAACACGCGTCGCAGATGATCCAGGGTTTCGATTTTTGTTGTCCAATCAGGCACTTGACAGAGAGATCGCGGCCATAGAGGAAATATCCCTGCTTGAATCTGAGCGTCAGTTCGAGCGTACGCGACGACAATCAGCTCGCGATTTATTGAGCACAGCCCTGCGCAAGGCCTGGAACCTCGGTGAAGATGAAAAAGTCGGTGACGAAGAGTTTCCTGGCGATATTGTTCTCAACGAAGCCGCGCAGATACTTGCCGATACTACGATCGAACTGCAAAACAATCGTATGCTGGCTCAGCACTCTGCCCACCTCAGTGCTGAGTCAGATTCTTCGACCCAGGACCAATAATCTGCGGGCGAAGATCTCTTGAAGACCTCCACCTTTGGTGAATTCCTGGCCGCCGGTTCGGGCATTCTGCAGCTTATGGAAGATGCCGGTGAGGCCCTTGCGGGGGACGGTGAGGTACTGCTGCTCGGTGGCGGTAATCCTGCTCGAATACCCGAAGTTCAGCGGACCTTTCGAGAAGCGATGGGCAGTTTGCTTGAGGATGCACCCCGTTTCGATCGTATCGTTGGAGACTACGATGGGCCACAGGGTAATGTTGAATTCTTAAGCGCGATTACAGAATTGTTGAATTCACAGTTCAACTGGGGTATCAGCGAAAATAATGTCGCCCTGACTAACGGCAGCCAGACATCTTTCTTTGTGTTGTTCAATATATTTGCCGGTGTAACCCAGGACGGCCGGAACCAACGCATATTGCTGCCACTCATACCGGAATACATCGGTTACACGGAAATGGGCCTTGGCCAGTGTATTTTTGATACCTGCAAACCGTCCATCAGTCTCAGTGGTGACCATCAGTTCAAATATCACGTGGACTTTGAACACCTACAACTTCAGTCACACACCGGCGCATTGTGTGTTTCCCGACCGACAAACCCCACAGGCAATGTATTGACCGATGCTGAAATCGAACAACTGGTTGTTCTGGCAACAGAGAGAGACCTGCCATTGATAATCGATGGCGCCTACGGCACGCCTTTCCCCAACATTATCTTTACCGATGCTACGCCGTTTTGGGACAGTAATATTATCCTGTGCCTCAGTCTGTCAAAACTGGGCCTTGCCGGCGTGCGAACGGGTATCGTAATTGCTCAGGAAGACATTATTCAGTCAATCACATCGGCCAATGCAATTATGAATCTGACCCCGGGAAGCTTTGGCCCGGGACTCACAACCGACATGGTCCGTGATGGGTCAATTCTGGATATCTCGAACCAGTTCATACGACCGTTCTATCAATCAAGAGCACAGATTGCGATCAGCTGGATTGAGTCCGAACTGGCGAGCTATCCCTTTCGAGTTCACACCCCGGAAGGCGCAATATTCCTGTGGGTTTGGTTCAAGGACCTGCCGATTACCAGTGAGACGTTGTATCAGCGACTTAAGGCGCGCGACGTGCTGGTCATTCCAGGCGAGCATTTCTTCCCGGGACTCACAGAACCATGGAAACATCGTCATGAATGTGTTCGGGTATCGTACGCCCAGGACCAGCAGACCGTCGAGCGTGGTATCGCCATCCTGGCTGAGGAAGTACGCGCAGCCTATGACAACGCAGTACCTTAGGCTCTGGACATTCAGACGTACTCAACAACATCGACTTCTTTACATTGACTGAAGCGGTGCCAGATCGTACGAAACGACTCTGCGAAATCCTCAGCCGAGTCGCGCAACCACTGGTCTACCTGCGCCTGGGCAAACCACTGACCTGTTTCCATTTCAGTATAGTCAAGCGCCAGCTCAAGATCTGTCACTAGGCGGTATACCCAGCAGAATTCCATTCCTGTTTGGGGGCTGGCAACAAGCTTAAATAGGCGTTTTGGCATTTCTTCCATCCGAATTCCGATCTCTTCTTCGATCTCACGCACACAACAGGCATCGTAGGTCTCGCCGGCATCAACATGACCGGCGACCGACGAATCCCAGAGGCCGGGGCTTTCTTGTTTATGCAGACCGCGCTTCTGTAGAAATAACCGCCCGTCCAGCCTGAACACCAGAACGTGGATGGCACGATGTGGCAGACTTAATCGGTGAATGTCATCGCGCCTGCGCTGCCCGATGACCTGGTCCTGGTTATCAACCACCGACAGAATTTCTGAATCTTCCGCCCTCATATCGGGGCGTCAACGTCGGATCTACGAACCGGTTCACCCACGCGCTGTCGCTGCTGCCAGTACTCGTCTATCCAGACCGAGCTATCAAGTGGGGGTAACAGTGAGCCGCCAAGTATCATATCTGCGACCCGCTCTGCCAGCATAATCGTCGGTGCATTGAGGTTGCCGTTAGTAATTTCAGGGAATACAGATGAGTCTACGACGCGAAGAGACTCTACCCCTTTCACTCTACATGCACTGTCCAGCACGGCGGTCGCATCGTCAATCGCGCCCATGCGACACGTACAGGATGGATGATAGGCACTTTCTACATTCTGTCGAACCCAGTCATCTATATCCGAATTGCTAATGACGCTTCTACCGGGTTGTATTTCTGCACCCCGGAACGGTTCCATGGCGGGCTGTTCGAAAATCTCCCGGGTCAGATGTATACAGGCCCGCCAGTCTTCCCGATCCTGCTGCGCCTCAAGATAGTTGAACAGAATCTTGGGGCTATCCTTGGGCGATTGCGAAACAATTTTCACGCACCCTCGACTTTGCGGCTTGTTCGGTCCTACATGGACCTGAAACCCGTGCCCGGGGAAAGCCGCACGCCCGTCATACCGCATTGCACCCGGTAGAAAGTGGTACTGAATATCGGGCCATTGAACGCCTGCACGTGAACGGATAAAACCACAGGACTCGAAATGATTCGTGGCACCCAGGCCGGTTCTCGTGAACAGCCAACGGGCACCGATTAAACCTTTGGCCAGCGGATTGAGGTAACGATTCAGGGTAATCGGCTGCTTACACCGAAACTGAAAATATACTTCGAGGTGATCCTGCAGATTCTCGCCCACGCCAGGGCTCTCGCATTGCACTTCTATCCCCAAAGATTCAAGGTGATGAGCCGAGCCAATACCCGAACGCTGCAACAGACTCGGCGACCCGATAGACCCGGTCGCCATCAACACCTCGCGCCGAGCCTGAACCTGAAAAATCCGCCCGTCCTTTTCGTATTCGACAGCCACGGCTCTGGATTTTTCAAACAGCACGCGGTGCACGTACGTACCACCGACGTATCGGAGATTGGACCGATTCATTGCGGGTCGCAGATACGCACTGGCTGTGGATGCCCGGACTCCATCCCGAACCGTCATGTGCATGGCACCAAATCCCTCTTGCTGACGCCCATTGTAGTCATCGGTTACGGGGTAACCCGCTTCGTGCCCGGCCTGAATAAATGCCTCATAGAGCGAATTTCCGGTCATGTTGTTCCCAGCACAGACTGAGAGCGGTCCATGGCCCCCGCGATAGTCATTTTCTCCGTCAACCCAACTTTCTGCCTTCTTAAAGTAAGGTAGACAAGACGCGTAGTTCCAGCCATCCGCGCCCAATTCTTCCCATCGATCGAAGTCCCGGGGATGTCCCCGAACATACACCATCCCGTTAATCGATGATGATCCACCAAGCACACGGCCGCGCGGGCAATCGATCACCCGGCCATTCAAGTGAGGTTCAGCCTGCGAGGTGTATCCCCAGTTGAAGCGTGCCAGATTCATCGGAATTGACAAGGCCGCTGGCATCTGCACATATATACTGCGGTCGCTTCCCCCTGCTTCCATCAACAGCACGTTACAGCCAGAATCCTCGCTTAATCTTGCGGCCAGCACGCAACCGGCAGATCCTGCACCAATAATTACATAATCAGCATCACGCACAAATGTGTCTCTCGTCTATAGTCACCTCCACCACACCCCAAGGAGTGACTGTTGTCAGCTTAGCCAGTATGTCGCACCCTTTATCCTAAACCATCAGGCCGCAAACCAAAATAATGTCGAAGCTCAAGGCCCGAAATACAAGCGTTAACGCAGATCTCGTCGTATTCGATAAAGACGGCACCCTGATTGATTTCCATACCCTGTGGGGGCCAAGGGTGGAACGCGCCATCAAGGCAATCTGCTCATCCCTAGGGTGGAGTCAGCCCCTCATCGATCAGTTATCTGCAGCACTCGGCTACGACCCTCAAACTGCTCGTGTCGTATCTCAGGGACCACTCGCAACTGCACCCATCAGTGAGCTAGAGATCGTCGTAGCCACGGCCCTTTTTCAGCACAAGGTGTCCTGGGAGCGCGCAAAAGACCTGGCTTGCGGGCACTTCGGCCCGGTGATGTCTGCCCTGCCAACACCGGCGGAAATCAATCCCCTGGGAGATGTTCGCGCGGCTATTGTACGGCTTAAATCATCAGGGATTCAGGTCGCCATCGCAACGAGTGATGACCGAGCACCGACAGAAGCTGCTCTGCGTGAACTGAATCTCACTCAAACTGTCGACCTGCTACTGTGCGCGGATGATCCCGGCACTCCTTCAAAACCAGACCCATCGGTTCTGCACTACATCAGCCAACAACTGATTGTCAGCATTGACCGAACCGTGATGGTCGGAGATACCGTGAGCGATCTGGTAATGGCCCGACGGGCTGGCGTGACACTGACAGTAGGCATAACCGGAGGTGCTGACAAGACGGCCGAGCTCGAGTCACATGCCGACGTTTTATTGTCGTCAGTGGATGACCTTGTACCAGCCTGATAAGCACGCAAAAAGTCGCATCAAACTACCGGCTCAGCTTGGAAACTTGCCCGAAGTAAGCGAACGCAGGTAGTCCTCCTGGCTTTTGCTTTCTATAGCTCCTGGCCTGGCCCTGCGAACACTGTCAATGGCGTCCACAGGCAATTCCCCCACACCAATCAGCAAACGGGCGGCTATAGTCCCGGCACGGCCCAGTCCAGCAGCGCAGTGGAGAAGAATCTTTTCACCCCGACTCAGTTGCGCCAAAAGCTCAGGTTCAATATCCGCAAACTGCGATTCGAAGCGGGCACCTGGTGCCCCAAGATCAGTGATTGGGCAGTGATACCAGTCAAATGGTGCGATTTCGTATCTTTCTGGCAAGTGGGCCACTCCCAGTATCGAAAACTCGTACTGTTCAATCAACGAAATCACTGTCAGTGGTTCCCAGTCTATGATCACTCCGAGATCCCGATCCAAATCACGCGTACGCACGCCAACTGAACTGAACTCGAGCCGCCCCGGGCAACAGCACATCCCCACCATCCCGTTGCCGGGTAACGAGACAGTATCGATCTGCAGTGGCTCGCCTGGGACCTGCACTACCGCTCAGAACTCACCATGCACCCGTGTTGGGCATCGACAGCCACGGCTCGGCTGGTGCCAAATCGTCACCCTGTTGCAGCAGTTCGATTGAAATATTGTCGGGAGATCGGATAAATGCCATGCGGCCATCTCTGGGTGGCCTGTTGATTGTGACACCGTTATCCATCAGGTGCTGGCACAGCGCGTAGATGTTCTCGGTACCATAAGCAAGATGCCCAAAATTTCGACCGCCCGCATACTCTTCAGGGTCCCAGTTATGGGTAAGCTCGACCATCGCATCTTCGTTACCAGGAGCCGCCAGAAAGATATTGGTATAACGACCCTTCTCATCATCTTGACGTCGAAGTTCGATCAACCCCAGTTTGTTGCAGTAAAAGTCAAGCGAATCTTCAACACTACTTATCCGCACCATTGTGTGCAGGTATTTCATACCACCTCCTTTAAACTGTTGACAGACCGATCTTAACCTTTGGACAGGCTCCTTTGAAACCACGCATTACCAGCAATCAACACCCAAAGCTCGATATCTGATACCGTCGATACCTGTGCGCAGACAGCAACGGCAAGTTTATGAGTACCACGATAACGACTGCTGGTGACGACTGGTATGAGTGCATATCACTCGGTGACGGTATCTCACTGATCCGGGAACGCTACGTCGCAGATTGGCTGCGCTGCAATATCTGGCACATTCAAGGCAAGCAGCAAGATCTTCTGATTGATTCCGGGCTTGGTTTACGGCCACTGAAGCCCGAGATTGCCCGACTCAGTTCGCGCTCCGTGACCGCGGTCATGTCACACTGTCATTTTGACCACATTGGATCCTGTCATGAGTTCGACAAGCGCCTGGGGCATCGCGCCTGCAGTGAGGTGTATCAGGATCCGATGCCGCCCGAAATGCAGATCGATGCGTTCATCCGGGCGGAGACGTTCAAGGCCCTGCCCCACGATCAGTTCGAAGTCTCATCCTTCCACATCACCCCCGCTCCCCTAACAGGCTATCTCGATGATGGCGATCACATCGATCTCGGCGACCGAGTGTTGCGCGTTCTGCACCTGCCGGGCCACTCTCCTGATTCGATTGCTCTGCTGGACGAAAAAAACCAGATTCTATTCAGTGGCGATGTTATCTATAACGGTGACCTTTTTGATACGCTGTATCACTCGGACCGTGACGCCTATAGAGAAAGCCTCGAACGGCTGAAAACGATCCCCATTACGACTGTTCACGGCGGACACGACGCCTCGTTTGATCGAAACCGCATGATTGAGATCATCGACAACTACCTCGATGGTGGCGGTCGACTTGGTGATCCTTACGCCTGGGTCAGCGCAAAGGTGTGACTCGGTTGAGCGCCTAGCCGACCGTCAAACTAAACCAGCAGAGATCAGCATTCACTCCAAGCACGGGCTCAACTGAGCGTGCTCTGTAGGTCCTTACGGTCAAGGTGTCGCTCCAACCCAAACTGGATCAGCCGATCTATCAAATCGCCGTAAGCGATGCCCGCTGCCGCCCAGAGCTTTGGATACATGCTGATGGGTGTGAAACCTGGCATCGTATTAATCTCGTTGACTAAAACACTGCCATCTGAGCACATGAAAAAATCAACGCGCGCGAGTCCGCTGCAATCTATTGCTTTAAACGTCTGTATAGCGAGCTGCTGGATCGTCTCGGTTTTTGACTTTTCCAATACTGCGGGAATCACCAACTCAGACCGATCGTCAATATACTTAGTGGTGTAATCGTAAAATTCAGCGCCCGGGATAATTTCCCCGACACCGGATGCCTGTGGGAACTCGTTTCCCAAGACCGCACATTCGAGTTCCCTGGCGTTTTCAACCGATCTCTCAACAATCAACTTGGTGTCATATCGCGACGCCAGTTCCAGACCCACCTGCAGGCCCTGGCGATCATGAGCTTTCGAAATTCCCACACTGGACCCCAGGTTTGCAGGTTTTACAAACAGAGGGTAATCGTACTCGCCTTCCAGGCGCTCTAAAACCGGTACCTGGGCTCGGCACCAGTCGGAACGCATAATCACGGTATATTGGGTCTGGGGCAGACCACTGGCCGCAAATATCGCCCGCGCCAGCGCTTTGTCCATACCTAAAGCCGAGGCGGCCACACCCGCGCCCACATAGGCCAGTCCCGCGAGTTCGAGCAGACCCTGAACAGTGCCGTCTTCACCGTAAGGACCATGTAACAGAGGGAAAACCACATCAAACTCGGAATCAGGTAGATTGTCTCCGTCTTCTGAAACCAGAAAAGCGCCGCCACTGGACAGCCTGGCAGGCACCAGTTCATCGGACACGACCGTCGCCGACTCTAGCAATCGAGCCTCTTTACCCCCGAAACACCATCGGCCCTGCAGGTCGATACCTGCCAGCACAACGTTGTAGCGCTCGCGGTCGATCGCCGCGTAGACCGATCTCGCAGAAACAACCGACACTTCGTGCTCTGCCGAACGCCCGCCGAATAAGAGCAGAACCCGAGTTCTACTCACTGTCTGCCCAAATATTCGGTCATTTTTCTGTTTCAGATCAGCGCGTCAGCTGCATGCGCTGCCACGTAGGCATCTAAATAGGCCAGAAATACTGCCTGTACCTGGCGTGTGATTTCTCCACCACCCTCCGGAAATTTCAGAACCTCGCCGTTCTCAAGACGAAGAGATGCACACGGCATCACATCCCGGGTGGCACTGGTCACGAAGCATTCGCTGGCATCGTAGAGTTCATTGGCGTGTATATCGGCCTCCTGACTCGAAATCCCAGCCTCCTTCAAGGCACGGTGTATGTGCTTTTTGGTCAACCCCTTGAGATTTCCTTCTCCGGGGGTAGTCAGCCGCCCGTTAATCACAAACCAGGCGTTACTGTTCGCAGCTTCAGTCACAAACCCCTCTCGATCAAGGATGATGCAATCGTCGGCACCCAGTTGTCGGGCCTGGGTGATTGCCAGGATATTGTTCAGATAGTTTCCTCCTTTTATGTTCGGATCCAATGCATTTGCCGGATTACGTCGAACCGAAGGTACGGCCATATCCATGCCATGGGAATAATATTCCGGCTTGCGCGCAGGCAGTGTGCTGACAATGATCACATAACGCGTCGTAAGGTCCGGATCCGGATACAGGTCGACCGGGCCAACGCCGCGTGTAACCTGGTATCGAACGTAAATATCCTGTTCAGAGCCTGCACCAGTCGCCTTAACCGTCCGCCTGATCTCCTGGATAAGCTCTTCCCGACTCTGTGTAATTGTCATACTGATCAGTGCTGCCGAGTTCTCCAGCCGCTCAAAGTGATCATCCATGAATACCGGCACACCCTTGTAGGTCCGGAAAACCTCATACACCGAGTCTCCATACAGGAAACCACGATCCATAGCTGGAATTGTCGCGTCAGCCATTGGTGTGACGAGCCCGTCGACATTAATCATTGGGTTCATCTCACGGGATCCTTTTCATCTTGCCCTATACTCAATGGATAATCAGCCTCGCGTAAAGCAGCTGCTTTCATCGCAGGTTGTCAACAGGGACGGTTCTCTACCGCGAAGTCAGCATCTCACAATTGATGTCTGCACTCAACAAATAACTTACCACACGCTCTCTCGCACAGCACCCCGTTTCCACAGGAGAACCCAGTGCCCATTTACGCCAATCAGGACCTTGTGGCTCAGTCCGATGAGATGGAAGGTTGGAATACACCACTCAACAGACGTGCCAGTTTTCACAATCTTCACCGGATTATCCGCTATGGTTTCAGTGTTCGTGCTCCCGATGTACTCAAACTGACCAGCTGCATTGATGCACGCATCGCCGAACTGGGTTCGGTACAACAAATGTGTAGCTCCGATTTCTTCTCGGCAATGGTCGTACTTCGGGGCGAACAGCTTGTGTATGAACAGTATGCGCCTGATTTTGCCCCTCACCAGGCGCATACAATTATGTCTATCACCAAGACCATGACCCATCTGATCATGGGGCGGTGTGTAGAAGATGGTTTGATCGACCTGAACGCCAAGGTGTGTGACTACCTCCCGGAAATCGGTTCAGGCTATGCCGATGCAATAATA
>JAKUQR010000038.1 GCA_022450155.1 Gammaproteobacteria bacterium
AACATTTACATGCGGCTTGGTTCGCTGAAATTTCTCTTTCGCCACTTTCTCTTCCCTCTCGTGATTCAGTGGTTAACTTGCTTTTCTTATCATGACTTCCGTCACACTGGCAGGCGCCGGAAGATACTGACTAAACTCCATGGAATATGTTGCTCTACCCTGCGTAACTGAACGCAAAGAGGTCGCATAACCAAACATCTCGGACAAAGGCACTTCTGCTCTCACAACTTTCCCGCTCGGGATTTCATCCATATCTGAAATCATGCCTCGCCGCGAATTCAGGTCTCCTGTCACGCTCCCCATATATTTTTCAGGTGTAACCACCTCGACGCGCATGATAGGCTCCAGCAGCGTAGGGCTTGCTTTTAGACAGGCCTCCCTGAATCCCTGCATGGCTGCTGCTTTAAACGCGTGCTCTGAGGAATCGACCTCATGGTAGGATCCATCGTATAGGGTGACTTTGACATCGATTACAGGGTAACCCGCGATCACGCCTGAACTCATTGCTTCGACTACGCCTTTTTTGACGGCAGGAATGTATTCTCGAGGCACAGCGCCGCCTTTTATCGCATCCACAAACTCGAATCCATCACCTTTCTTCTGCGGTTCAATCCGAAGACAGACATGGCCATACTGGCCACGCCCGCCAGTTTGTTTGGCATGCTTATGCTCCTGCTCAACTGCACGATTCAATGTCTCACGGTAAGCCACCTGTGGTTTACCAATATTGGCATCGACACTGAATTCACGGCGCAACCGGTCGATGATGATCTCTAGGTGGAGTTCGCCCATACCGGAGATGATTGTCTGGCCCGATTCTTGGTCAGTGAAAACCCGAAAGGACGGATCTTCTTGCGACAGCTTACCGAGGGCAACGCCAAGTTTTTCCTGGTCGTTCTTGGTCTTAGGTTCAACTGCTTGCGAGATTACAGGTTCTGGAAATTCCATTCGCTCCAGAGTGATTACATTGGCAGGATCACATAGGGTATCCCCGGTCGTGACGTTTTTAAGCCCGACTGCCGCTGCAATATCACCTGCTCGTACCTCCTTAATATCAACCCTTGAATTCGCATGCATCTGAAGGATACGCCCGATGCGTTCCTTTTTGTCCTTAACCGGGTTGCAGACGGTATCTCCTGTTTTCAAGATGCCTGAATACACTCGGAAGAAAACCAGCTGACCAACATATGGATCGGTCATGATCTTAAAGCCCAGTGCTGCAAAGGGTTCATCATCACTTGATTGGCGCGTGGATTCTGTTTCACCGTCTGCCAGCAAACCATGAATAGCAGGCACCTCTGTGGGGTTCGGCATATAGTCAATCACAGCATCCAGCAGGGTCTGGACACCTTTATTCTTGAATGCAGAACCACAAGTCACCAAAACAAGTTCGTTGGCAATCGTTCTCGCACGCAGGCCTGCTTTGATTTCTGCATCCGACAGATCACCCTTTTCCAGGTACTTGTCCATCAATTCTTCCGACGACTCTGCAGCAGCTTCAACCAGCTTTTCGCGACCCTCTGCACATTTTGCGACCAGATCGGCTGGAACTTCATGTTCTTCAAACTCGGTTCCCATTGTCGCGATATCCCAATGAATAGCTTTCATACGTATAAGGTCAACTATTCCAGAAAAGGAATCTTCCGCGCCAATTGGCACCTGCAGTGGCAGTGCACTCGATCCAAGGCGATCGGATATCTGTTCCACTACACGAAAATAATCGGCGCCGGTGCGGTCCATCTTGTTGATGAACGCAAGCCGCGGAACATTGTATGTGTCGGCCTGACGCCAGACTGTTTCTGATTGCGGCTCTACACCGCCTACTGCACAGAAAACAGCTACAGCGCCATCGAGAACACGCAGAGACCGTTCTACTTCGATAGTAAAATCAACGTGTCCCGGTGTGTCTATGATATTAACGCGGTGCTCTTCGTAGTCCTTTCGCATACCACTCCAGAAACACGTTGTTGCAGCTGAAGTGATTGTAATGCCGCGTTCCTGTTCCTGTTCCATCCAATCCATGACGGCATTACCGTCATGGACCTCACCGAGTTTGTGGGATATCCCGGTATAGAAAAGGATACGCTCGGTCGTCGTGGTCTTGCCGGCGTCTATGTGTGCCATGATGCCGATATTCCGATAACGGTTAAGAGGAGTTGTCCGTGCCACGTTGCGATACCCGGTCGTCAGTTGATAAATCTAGAATCGGTAATGGGAAAACGCCTTGTTCGCTTCCGCCATGCGATGAACTTCATCTTTCTTACGGGCTGCCCCACCCCGTTTTTCAGCTGCATCCATCAACTCCCCGGCCAACCTCTGTGTCATGGACTTTTCATTGCGGCTTCTTGCAGAGTCCACCAGCCAGCGCATGGCCAGTGCGTTACGCCGACTGGGCCGTACTTCTACAGGCACCTGGTAAGTAGCACCACCTACACGACGACTTTTGACTTCTACCACTGGCCGAATGTTGTCTAATGCTTCGTAAAACACATCGAGCGGTTTTTCTGCCCCGCGCTCACCAACAATATCCAGCGCACCATAGATGATTCGCTCAGCGATCGCTTTCTTACCGTCGAGCATCAATACATTTATAAACTTGGCGACTGTCTGATCCCCAAACTTGGGATCCGGCAGAATAGCCCGTTTTGGTACTTCTCTTCTTCTCGGCATCTGACTTCGGTTCCGTTATGTTTGTGTCGACCCGGTTCGCTGAACCGGATTCGATACCTGTTTATCGTCGACGTCCCGGTCAACAGCTACAACTGTGTGACACCGTCACACGCGGGCAACGGGACGGCAACCAACATAGCATGCCCAATGGTGGTGAATACCGCCATTGCGCAAGTCCGGTGAGACAGCCTTTTGTCGCTAGCAGCCGATCAGCCACCTTCGCGACTTCTGCAGCAATCTTTAATCAGGCAAGATCGCTTTTTTCACCGTGACCAGTCAGCCACACTGGTCAATTTTCGGTTAATGTATTCCGGCCTCTACAGCTGGCCGGAGCCTATCACTACGACTTCGGTTTTTTCGCTCCATACTTTGACCGGCCCTGCCGGCGGTCTCCAACACCCGAGGTATCAAGTGTTCCCCGAACAGTATGGTAGCGAACACCTGGTAAATCTTTGACTCTCCCACCCCGGATCAGAACCACAGAATGTTCCTGGAGATTGTGCCCTTCTCCACCGATGTAGCTTGTCACCTCATAACCATTCGTTAATCGAACGCGTGCGACTTTTCGCAGTGCCGAATTTGGTTTCTTCGGCGTAGTCGTGTAAACACGAGTACAGACCCCCCGTTTCTGCGGACATGAGGCCAGCGCCGGCACGTTACTTTTCTTGACCTGCCGTGAGCGCGATTTTCTGACGAGTTGATTGGTTGTTGGCACTGTTTAAGACCTACCTCTGTTCGACTGGTCCACCAGCTCAATCGAGCCGGGAAAGGGCCGAGATTCTAGGCAGATAAACGATTTTTGTCAAGAATTCACCGCCCACAACGTTCAGTTTCTGCATCAGGCTTGCACAGCCTTAGTGGGTTGCTCTTCCTGATCACTCGAAAAATCTGTGCTGAAGCTCAGTTCAACAAGTTCTGGCTTCTCAGTGGCAGTGGCTTGCTCCTCACGTTTACGTTGGCGCTCCTCATGATACGCAAGTCCGGTTCCAGCAGGTATCAACCGACCAACGATGACATTCTCCTTAAGACCTCGAAGGTGATCGACCTTACCCTGCATGGAGGCCTCTGTCAGAACGCGTGTCGTCTCCTGGAACGATGCTGCTGAGATAAACGACTCCGTACTCAGAGATGCTTTGGTGATACCCAGAAGCACCGGTTCAAAAACCGCCGGTTCTTTCCCATCCGCGACCAATTGCTCATTCTGACCGAGAAGCGTTGCCCGTTCGACCTGATCGTTCAACAGATACGCCGTATCACCACTTTCAACGATCCGTACCTTTCGCAGCATCTGGCGAATGATGACTTCGATGTGTTTGTCGTTGATCTTGACACCCTGCAGACGATAAACATCCTGCACCTCGTTGACGATATAAGCAGTCACTTCCTCTACGCCAAGCAGTGTCAATATATCCGACGCGATAGGAGGGCCCTCGACTACTTCGTCACCTTTTTCGATGTACTCACCATCAAATACAGTGATGGGGCGACCCTTCGGTATCTGCATTTCGTGTTCTTCATTGTCTTCAGTCGTGATCACCAGCCTTATCTTGGTTTTCACCTCTTTACCGAAGGACACAACACCGCTATGGGTCGCAAGTATCGCCGGATCTTTAGGTTTGCGCGCTTCAAATAGTTCAGCCACCCGTGGCAGACCACCTGTAATATCCCTGGTCTTGGATCCCTCTTGCGGTATTCGAGCAAGAACGTCCCCGGCCTCGACCTTGTCACCATTCTCAATGGTTACTGATGCACCCGGTGGCATCTGATAGCGGGCCGGTGCTTCAGAGCCAGGTATAAGCTTTGGTTTTCCCCGGCCGTCTACCAGCTCGATCGTCGGTTTGATTTCCTGAGCGATACCACGGCGCTGCTTGCCATCGAGTACCAGATAGGTGGTCGTCCCTGTCAATTCGTCTTTCTGCTGACTGACAGAGTTGCCCTCGACTATATTTTCGAATCGAACTTTCCCGGCAACTTCAGTAATGATCGGATGCGTGTGCGGTTCCCAGGCAGCAATAATCTGGCCGCTGGTCACTTCGTCACCATCATCGACTCTCACCGCCGCACCGTACGGAACCTTATAACGCTCACGGTCAACACCATGGATATCATGAACGATAAGCTCGCCCGATCGGGAGACAACGACATTGTGGCCGTTCTGCTTACGGACAGAACGGACCCTGCTGAACGACACGGTACCACTGTTCTTAACCTCAACATGACTCGAAGCTGCAATCCTAGACGCAGCACCACCGATATGAAACGTACGCATGGTCAGCTGAGTGCCGGGCTCACCGATACTCTGCGCTGCCATCACACCCACGGCCTCGCCCCTGTTGACCACTTGCCCGCGTGCCAGATCTCTACCATAGCAGGTAGAACACACGCCAAAACGGGTCTCACAGGTCACCGGTGAGCGCACCATGACCTGATTGACGTTGTGCTCTTCAAATAATGAAACAACTTCTTCATCGACTATACCGTTCGCGGGCAGCAGTTGCTGACCATCCACTGGGCTGACCACCTCTCTAGCAATCGTACGACCAAGAATTCGATCAGCCAGCGGTATTACGACCTCACCACCCTGGACGATTGCCTCACGTTGCAGGCCCCTGGTTGTTTCGCAGTCGCCGGTCGTGATCACCAGGTCCTGGCACACATCAACCAGGCGACGAGTCAGATAACCGGAGTTCGCTGTCTTCAGCGCAGTGTCGGCTAAGCCCTTACGTGCACCGTGTGTTGAAATAAAGTACTGTAGAACATTGAGACCCTCTCTGAAGTTCGCTGTAATCGGAGTCTCGATGATCGAACCATCCGGTTTCGCCATCAGACCACGCATCCCGGCAAGCTGTCGAATCTGGGCATGACTGCCCCTGGCACCGGAATCAGCCATCATGTAGATCGAGTTAAACGATTCCTGATCAACCGTTTGATTCTGGGAATCGATAACCTTTTCGACTTTGAGCTGGTCCATCATCGCTCCGGCAACTTCATCACTGGCGTGGGTCCAGATATCGACGACCTTGTTGTAACGCTCTCCGTCAGTCAGCAGCCCAGATCCATACTGCTCCTGGATTGACTTCACTTCGCTTTCAGCCTTCGCCAGGACATCCGCCTTGATAGACGGCACCATCATATCGTCTACGCCGATCGAAACACCTGCCTTGGCTGCCATCGAGAACCCGGTATACATCAACTGGTCACAGAAAATAACAGTTTCTTTTAAGCCGACTTTCCGATAGCACTCATCGATCAGGCCTGAAATCGCCCGTTTTCTCATCACCTGATTGACCAGTTCAAAAGAGAGCCCTTTGGGCAGAATTTCCGACAGCAAAGCACGACCCGCCGTAGTCTCGTAGAGTGTTGTAATGCTTTCAAAATCTCCATCGGCAGTCACTCGTGACTCTGTAATACGGGCTTTGATGCGCGCATGCAACGACAGAACGCCAGTGTCAATCCCACGTCGAACCTCCAACACATCGGATAGGACCATCCCCTCGCCCACTGCATTCACTTTTTCACGGGTCATGTAGTAAAGACCCAACACGATGTCCTGTGACGGAACAATGATTGGATCGCCATTAGCTGGCGATAGGATGTTGTTTGAGGACATCATCAGTGATCGTGCTTCCAGTTGGGCCTCAACTGATAACGGGACGTGTACCGCCATCTGGTCCCCATCAAAGTCCGCGTTATAGGGCGTACAAACCAGGGGGTGTAGTTGTATCGCCTTTCCTTCAATCAGTATGGGTTCAAATGCCTGAATCCCCAGCCGATGCAGCGTTGGTGCACGATTTAAAAGTACCGGGTGTTCGCGAATAACCTCATCGAGAATATCCCAGACTTCCGGCTCTTCCATCTCCACCATTTTTTTAGCTTGCTTGATCGTTGAAGCCAGGGCCCGCATCTCCAGTTTATGAAAGATGAATGGTTTAAAGAGTTCCAGTGCCATCTTCTTAGGTAACCCACACTGGTGCAGTTTGAGTGTCGGCCCGACCACAATGACAGATCGGCCAGAGTAGTCGACTCGTTTACCGAGCAGGTTGTGACGAAAACGACCCTGTTTCCCCTTAATCATATCTGCCAGAGACTTCAGTTGCCGTTTGTTCGGACCAGTGACAGCCTTTCCTCGGCGACCATTATCAAGCAGCGCATCCACCGACTCCTGCAGCATACGTTTTTCATTTCGGACGATGATCTCCGGCGCATTAAGATCGAGTAGTCGGCGCAAGCGATTGTTACGGTTGATCACACGCCGATAGAGGTCATTGAGGTCTGATGTTGCAAATCGACCGCCTTCTAGGGGTACAAGAGGCCTCAAGTCCGGGGGCAAAACCGGCAGCACCTCCATGATCATCCATTCCGGCTTATTCCCAGAATGGATAAATGCTTCGACCACCTTGAGTCGTTTGATCAGTTTTTTGGTCTTTGTCTCTGATGTCGACTCAGCAAGCTGCTCGCGCAGTAAAGCAGATTCCGTTTTAGGATCCAGTGCTTTCAATAATTCCCTGATCGCCTCGGCACCCATTCCTGCCTCAAAGTCTGCGCCGTATTCTTCGACAGCATCATAGTAGGCTTCCTCAGCCAGCAACGTGCCGGTTTCGAGCTCAGTCATCCCGGGATCAGTAATGACATAGGCCTCGAAGTACAGCACGCGCTCGATCTCGCGTACGGTCATATCGAGTAACACACCCAACCGGGATGGCAGCGACTTCAAAAACCAGATATGAGCTACCGGGCTGGCCAGTTCGATGTGGCCCATGCGCTCTCGACGCACTTTCGACAAAGTGACTTCAACGCCGCATTTCTCACAAATCACGCCCCGATGCTTCAGACGTTTGTATTTACCGCATAAGCACTCGTAATCACTGATCGGGCCAAACAACTTTGCACAAAACAGCCCGTCGCGTTCCGGTTTGAAGGTACGGTAATTTATGGTTTCGGGTTTCTTAACTTCACCCCAGGACCACGATCGTATTTTGTCAGGTGACGCAAGTCCGATCCTGATCGAATCAAAATCTTCTTCTACGATATTGTGCTTTCCGAACTGGCTGAACAGATCTTTCATAACAATTCCCCGAGCTTTAAATCTGTGGTGGGCATAGATGGCAAATAATTAAGCACTGGCTTACCGTCCCTGCCGCCGTTCGATGTTCAGGCCTAGTGACCTGATCTCTTTTTCCAATACATTGAATGATTCGGGCACGGCTGCTTCCATGCGATGGTCACCCCTGACAATGTTTTCATACATCGCCGTTCGACCAATCACATCATCTGATTTGACCGTCAGCATTTCCTGGAGGGTATAAGCAGCTCCATAAGCCTCTAGCGCCCAAACCTCCATTTCGCCGAATCGCTGACCACCGAACTGCGCCTTACCGCCCAAGGGCTGCTGGGTGATCAGACTGTAGGGACCAGTTGAACGGGCATGCATCTTGTCATCGACAAGATGATTAAGCTTAAGCATGTACATGTAGCCTACAGTCACCGGACGATCGAATTTTTCACCCGTTCGACCGTCAATCAAAAACGTCTGACCGCTTTCCGGTAACCCTGCTAATTTAAGCAGTTTCTTGATTTCGGCTTCCGACGCGCCATCAAATACTGGCGTCGCCATAGGCACACCACCGCGCAGATTATCCGCCAGTTCGATAATTTCATCATCAGAAAGCGTATCAAGATCTTCAGTCTTGCCAACATGGTTATAGATATCCTCCAACTTTTTTCGGATATCAGGCGGCGCTGCCTGACTGTCAATCATATTTCCGATCTGGCGGCCCAAATGGTTTGATGCCCAGCCCAAGTGGGTCTCCAGCACTTGCCCCACATTCATTCGTGATGGCACGCCCAGAGGGTTAAGCACAATATCTACCGTAGTTCCATCCTCAAGATATGGCATATCTTCGACTGGAACAATTTTGGAGATCACACCTTTATTACCGTGGCGACCGGCGATCTTATCCCCAGGCTGCAGTCGACGTTTGACCGCGACAAACACCTTGACCATCTTTAACACACCTGGAGAAAGGTCATCACCAGCTTCGAGTTTTCTTCGCTTCTCTTCGAAAAATTCATCAAACTGCCGGGCCTGTTCTTGGAGATGGTTACGAATTCCTTCCAATACAGTATTCGCTGACTCATCGCGCAACCGGATTTCAAACCACTTGTCGCGTGGCAGTTCCTGGAGATAGGGCCTGCTTACCTTATCGCCGGCCTTCAGGTCACCTGGTCCGCCTTCGGCGACCTTGCCGCTGAGCAGTCGGGTAATACGATCGTAAGTATCGTCCTCGACTATCTTTTGCTGATCGCGGAGGTCCTTCTTGATTCCTGCAAGTTCTCCAGCCTCATTAGCCAGTGCGCGAGTATCCTTGTCGACACCATCCCGTGTGAAAACCTGAACATCGATCACGGTACCGGACATGCCTGAAGGCATCTTCAACGATGTATCCTTAACGTCGGATGCCTTTTCGCCGAAAATCGCGCGTAACAGCTTCTCTTCTGGTGTAAGTTGAGTCTCGCCCTTTGGCGTGACCTTCCCTACCAGGATGTCGCCTGGCTCTACTTCTGCACCGATATAGACGATCCCGGACTCATCGAGTCGAGACAAAGCGGACTCACCAACATTGGGTATATCGCGGGTCACATCCTCAGAACCCAGTTTGGTATCACGTGCGTAACAACTGAGTTCCTCGATATGGATTGAGGTATATACATCGTCCTTCACCAAGCGCTCTGAAATCAGTATGGAATCTTCAAAGTTGTAGCCATGCCAAGGCATAAACGCAATCAGCACATTCCTTCCCAATGCCAATTCACCCAAATCTGTAGACGGCCCATCCGCGAGCACGTCATTCTTGGCGATTCTGTCACCGACCTTTACCAATGGGCGCTGATTGATCGTCGTGTTTTGGTTCGATCGCGTGTACTTGACCAGATTATAGATATCGACACCCGAATCACTCGCACCTACTTCTTTGTCGTCAACTTTGACAACGATTCTTGAGGAATCCACTGCGTTGACTACGCCCGATCTTTGCGCAATCACCACGACCCCTGAATCCGTGGCTACTATTCGCTCCATACCAGTACCCACTAATGGCGTTTCCGTCTGCAGGGTCGGCACAGCCTGGCGCTGCATGTTTGATCCCATCAGAGCCCGGTTAGCGTCATCGTGCTCAAGAAACGGAATCAGCGAGGCCGCAACCGATACGATCTGCGATGGTGCAATGTCGATATAGTCGATCTTATCTGGCGTCGACAACGTAAATTCATTCTGATAACGACAGGAAACTAGATCGTCGATCAACTTGCCTTTATTGTTGACTCGCGCATTGGCCTGGGCGATGACATATTTGCCCTCTTCTATCGCTGACAGGTACGTGACATCGTCGGTCACGGTCTGGTCCACCACCTTGCAGTAAGGTGTTTCCAGAAAACCATACTCATTGGTACGTGCATAGATCGCCAGAGAATTGATCAAACCGATATTTGGGCCCTCAGGGGTCTCGATCGGACAGACCCGGCCGTAATGAGTCGGGTGCACATCGCGGACCTCAAATCCTGCCCGTTCCCGCGTCAATCCGCCTGGACCCAGAGCAGAAACGCGCCGCTTATGGGTTACTTCTGAAAGCGGGTTGGTCTGGTCCATAAATTGAGACAGCTGGCTTGATCCAAAGAACTCCTTGATCACCGCTGATACAGGTTTCGCGTTAATCAGGTCCTGTGGGGTGAGATTTTCAGATTCCGCCATCGATAAACGCTCACGCACTGCACGTTCTACTCGAACCAACCCAATTCGGAACTGATTCTCTACCAATTCACCAACTGAACGAACTCTACGATTGCCCAGGTTGTCAATGTCATCGGTTTCACCCTGACCATTCTTCAGTGACACCAAAACTTTGATCACGTCAACTATGTCCTGCTGGCTGAGCGTTCCGGGACCTTCATCACTGGTCCGCTCTAAACGCCGATTCATCTTCATCCGTCCAACAGCAGAAAGATCATAACGATCGATATTAAAAAACAAGTTACGGAACAGTTGCTCGGCTGCGTCCTTGGTTGGTGGCTCTCCAGGCCGCATCATCCGATAAATCTCGACCTGTGCCTCAAGCGCACTGTTGCTTGGATCGGCCCGGAGGGTTTCTGAAATATAGGGACCATGATCCAGATCGTTCGTGTAGATCGTCTCAAATTCAACCAATCCTGCTGCCCTGAGGCTTTCCAGAAGTTCAGTGGTGATCTGATCGTTTGCACTAGCCAGCAATTCACCTGTCGAAGTATCTACCTGATCCCGCGACAGTGACCGCCCCAGCAGAAATGAATCCGGCACCTTAATTTCTTCTAGCCCCGCCTTTTCCAGCTCCCGGATATGCCGCGCCGTTAAGCGCTTTTCTGCTTCAATGATCACCGTGCCCCGCGCATTGACGATATCAAATTCCAGTTCCTGACCCCGCAGCCGATCTGCAACAAGAGAAATAGTGGCACCCTCGGATTGAAGCTGGATATGGTCTGTTTCAAAAAACAAGGCCAGTATCTCTTCAGTCGAGTAATCTAGAGCCCGTAAAACGATCGTAGCGGGAAGCTTACGCCTGCGGTCAATACGCACGAACAGCAGATCTTTCTGATCATATTCAAAATCCAGCCACGACCCGCGATACGGGATGACCCGCGCATTGAAAAGTAGCTTGCCTGACGAATGGGTTTTTCCCTTATCATGATCGAAAAACACGCCCGGAGAGCGATGCAGCTGGGAGACAATTACACGCTCGGTCCCGTTGATCACAAAAGTTCCTTTTTCTGTCATCAAAGGCATTTCACCCATGTAGACTTCTTGTTCTTTCATGTCGCGAAGTGTCTTTGCCCCGCCTGAGTCGCTCTTTTCAAACACAATCAGGCGCAGTGTCGCGTAAAGCGGCGCAGAATAGATCAAACCGCGCTGTTGACACTCCCGCATATCGAATGTGGGCTGGCCCAGACGGTATCCAACAAAATCTAGCGAAGCAGCACCACTGTAACTTTCGATGGGAAACACTGATTTAAACGCCGCCTGAAGACCTTCATCGATCCGCTGCATCGGTGCAACACCCTCCTGCAGGAGCTTGCGGTAGGATGACTTCTGGATCTCCAGCAAGTGCGGGGCAGGTGAACTGCCCGCGCGTTTGCTGAAGCTTTTACGGATTCGTTTTTTCTCGGTAAAGGAATAAGTCATTTATTGCTCTCGATCGTTCGATGGGACTTAAGTGAAATATGGCATCCCCGCCCGCGGGCGGTTATTCACAATAAAAGGTGGAGTTGGCTGATAGGCGAAGCTAGCAGCCAACCCAGTCTTTGGAACCTGGCTTTGCAAGGTAAGCACCGGAAAATCAGTGTTACTTCACCTCGACGGTTCCACCAACATCCTCCAGCTGTTTTTTCAACTCCTCGGCCTCGTCCTTAGCGACACCTTCCTTGATTGGTACGGGCGCAGATTCAACCAGGTCTTTAGCTTCCTTCAGGCCAAGACCGGTCATCGCCCGGACTGCCTTAATCACGGGAACCTTCTTCTCACCAAATGAGGACAAGACAACGTCGAATTCGGTTTGTTCCTCGGCATCGTCTGCATCTGCCGCAGCAGCTGCAGGTGCCGCAACAGCTACGGCAGCCGCCGCGGAAACACCAAATTTTTCTTCCATGTCATTGATGAGGTCAGACAGTTCAAGCACAGACAATTCAGAAATTGCACTCAAAATTTCTTCACGGGACATCACAGTTTCTCCTGATATTAGGGATTGCTCTTGCTGGAGTATCCAGTACCATTAAGCGGATTCGGCCTGCCTGCTATCTCTGTAGGCAGCCATGGCTCGAACCAGCTTTCCGGGCACTTCATTCAGTGTACGAACGAACTTATCCAGTGGCGCACGCATTGTTGCCATCAGGGTAGCCAGCAGTTCATCTCGACCAGGTAATCTCGCCAGCGTCTGGATCGTGCTCTTGTCGATCAGGTCACCATTCATGACACCGACCGTGATCTTGAGCGCTTCGTGATCCTTGGCAAATTTGCTCACCACTTTTGCCACTGCTACGGGGTCGCCCGCGGATGAGATGAGTACCGGACCCACGAAGTGATCAGTCAAACTCTCAAATGGCGTTCCAGAAACACTGCGTCTAGCCAAGGTGTTTTTAACCACCCGGATATCAACGCCATTATTTCTGGCTTCACTGCGTAGTTCGGTAATCTGCGCGACACTGAGTCCTCGATACTCAGCCAGCACAGCAGCTTGGGCTGCAGAGAAGATCTGCACAACCTCGCTAACAATGGCCTTTTTCTGATCAATACTGAGACTCATGAAGCATTTACTCCCCAGTTACTCGTTTAACATATGGTGTCCTGATCGGTCCTTAACCGATACCGCGGCACCGCCTGCGTAGGCTGGCACGTAGCCAATTAAGCCTGTCCGGCGAAAGCCGGTCACAACGCCTACGGTCTTCGACGAACTCCGCCTGGAATACTCCCCAGGCCAAGCCCCTCAAACCACACGACCTCATCCAGTGAAAGCGGTTCGGTCGACTTTTACACCCGGACCCATCGTGGTCGACAGAGTGACACGCTTGAAATACTGACCTTTAGCGCCAGAGGGCTTTGCTTTGTTCAGCGCGCCCACCAACGCCAAAATATTTTCCTTAAGATCGTCCTGTTGAAAGGACACTTTGCCTATTGGGCAGTGCACAACGCCCGCCTTATCTATTCGAAATTGAACCTGACCCGCCTTTGCATTTTCGACGGCTTTGGCAACGTCCTGGGTCACTGTACCCACTTTAGGATTAGGCATCAGTCCGCGTGGTCCCAGCACCTGGCCCAATTTGCCGACCACACGCATGGTGGCAGGCGTCGCGATGTAGATATCAAATTTGATCTCACCGCCCTGAATCGTTTCAGCCAGGTCATCCAGACCGACAATGTCCGCGCCTGCTGCCTGAGCCGCTTCGGCATCAGCTCCCTCGGCAAAAACCGCGACCTTTACTGTTTTTCCTGTGCCACATGGTAATACGGTCGCACCGCGAACACTCTGGTCGGATTGTTTAGCGTTTACACCCAAATTAATAGCGACATCTACAGTTTCATCAAACTTTGCCGATGCCCCCGCTTTGACCTTCAACAACGCATCATCCAGGCTGTAGAACGCCTGTGGATCCAGTGATTCTGCCGCTTTCTGGTAACGCTTTCCCCTTTTCGACATATCACACCCCCTCTGTTTCGATGCCCATACTTCGGGCACTGCCGGCAATGATGCGAACAGCCTGATCAATATCGTAGGCACTGAGATCGGGCATCTTCGCTTTTGCTATTTCCTCGAGCTGACTCCGCCCGACCTTGCCGACCTTTTCCCGATGGGGTTCACTACTGCCCTTCTCGACGCCGGCTGCCCGCTTTAAAAGTACAGATGCCAGCGGTGTTTTCTTGATATACGAAAAGCTTTTATCGCTATACACCGTAATCAGGACTGGAATCGGCAGTCCCGGCTCAACGTCCTGAGTATCGGCGTTGAATGCTTTACAGAATTCCATGATGTTCAGGCCGTGCTGACCCAGCGCGGGCCCAACAGGTGGGCTTGGTTTAGCACCACCCGCCGGTACATGTAGCTTTATATAGGTCTCTACCTTCTTTGCCATCGCATTACTCCTTCGGGTCCTGACGCCTTTCGGCTCCCCTTTAATTTTAGCCAGCGTTCACCACACGCCAGCAACTTCAGCCTTTTTCGACCTGGCTGAAATTCAACTCGACCGGTGTTGAGCGGCCAAAAATTGACACAGAAACCTTGAGTTTGCTCTTTTCAAAATTTACGTCCTCTACGGTTCCGCTAAATTCCTTAAACGGTCCATCAGTCACCCGAACCACCTCACCTGGTGCGAAGGTATATTTGGGTCGCGGATGCTCTGCTCCTTCCTGAACCTGCTGCAGAATCGTCTCTGCTTCTCGATCAGATATGGGCACGGGCTTTGAGCCACTGCCGCCAACGAACCCTGATACACGGGGAACCGATTTCACGAGATGCCAGGTTTCATCAGTCATATTCATATGAATCAGGACATAGCCGGGGAAAAACTTTCGCTCGCTGGTTCGTTTCTGACCATTTCGCAACTCAACAACCTGTTCGGTGGGCACCTCGACCTCACCAAAATACGCCTCCATACCAGCGCGAGCTATATATTCTTTCAGCGATTGCTGTACTTTCTTTTCAAATCCGGAAAAGGCCTGAATCACGTACCAGCGCATGTCTTCTTTAATTTCGACTGTCATTTAACTGCCCAACCCCAGAACCAGTTCATAGATCGCCCAAAACGACAGGGCGTCCAGTAGCCACAAATAGATACCGACAACAAGCACCATCAAAATAACCACCAGCGTCGTCTGCACCGTCTCTCGACGACTCGGCCAGATCACCTTACGTATTTCGGCACGGGTTCCAATTGCAAACTGCCAGGCGTTCCTTCCCGGCGTCGACGTCAAAGCAATCCCGCCCGCAACAACCACACCCACGACAACAATCAACGCGCGCAATAGCGCAGACATGTCACCGAACGCATAAAACACCGCGATACCGGCGATGATGGCGACTACGGCCGCGACCAACTTTAGGTTATCGACCAACCCTTATCTGCCTCAAGAATCTGGCAGGCCAGGAGGGAATCGAACCCCCAACCTGCGGTTTTGGAGACCGCCGCTCTGCCAATTGAGCTACTGGCCTAAAAAGTTCGTGCCCAGCCTGGCGAGTGACCTCGCTTTATTTTTCCCTGCTACTCGATGATCTTAGTAACGACGCCGGCGCCCACTGTACGACCACCTTCCCGAACAGCGAAACGTAACCCCTCT
>JAKUQR010000039.1 GCA_022450155.1 Gammaproteobacteria bacterium
GAAATGAGATCAACAAAGAAACCAATCCAGACAGGATTGAGAATCGATGTAAAGCCGATCAGTGATAAGGGTATGACTGAAGAAGAATACAGGGCAAAGGTTGCTGAGATACAGAAGCAACGTCAGCAACAGGAAGCCATTGATAAGATGGCAGAGGCTCGCATTAAGCCCAAGAAACCTCTACCCCGCTTGTCTAACCCTCCTCCCCGTAGACCCGCACCACGCTATGTCAAACCTATGCGGGGCTTACTTGCACCTGAACCCAGATCATCACCGTTTATGGGTCTATTGGCTATCCCTGATACAGGGGGAAAGAAGTAATGACCAGACAGAAAGCAATAGAAGAAAAATGCCGTGAGTGTATCTACGATGAACTGGATGAGGGTACTTGGAGAATGCAAGTTGAACAGTGTCAATTAACTGATTGTGCGCTGTATCAGTACCGACCACACTCTAGGTCGAAAGTATCCACTTTGGCTGATAGTGTGGCTGTACAGCCCCACTATGAACCTATGTTGGTTCAGGCAGGGGGGTAGCGCATGACTCAGGCGGAATTCAGAAAAAGTGGGTGGTTAAAGCACTTCCTACAATACGATGAGGCGGAACTTGCAACCATTGTGATGTTGGTTTCGAACCTCTTGGAAACCAATTGTTGGGAACCGACAGTGAATTACTGTATGTACCAGATGGAACTTGCCAGAGAAGAAGAAAGTTCAGTTCCAGAAGATCAAATGGTGCATTGAGAGTATGGACTACTGATCCATCAGTATTGGTTTGTCATCAGGAGAATTGTTTTTGCTTAACAGTACTGCCAGCCGCTTTTGTTCAGCCAAAAGATAATCGAACTGCTCATCACATCCGGCAATCGGGGTTGGGTAGGTTCTGATCTGAAACTTGATGGATTCAAGCTCTTCGGTCAGTGTCTTAATAGAGACAGGCATAGCAATATTCTGCAAGTTTGTCAGTTACTCTTTACTCCCCTGTTGACCGCTGTTTTACAGTTTAGAAATTAACTTTAAGAGAGGTCTGCGGGTGTTACTTTGACCTGACACTGATCTGCCAAATGTGGGCAGTGGGAGTTCTAGGCATTTGACACAGATTTTGATTCAAGAGATTTCAAGACCTCTGCATTTTCTCTGATCTGTTTCTGTCGCTTAGCAGTATTGCGGCTGTTAACAGGTCGCACTTTGTTCATTATTTTCCCTTTTTGCTTTCTATGGCCCATAGGTTAATCCTCGCATTGGTAGCCTTCGGTATCTGAATTCTATAGTAATCACCACTCAACATCCCCAGCCATCTGAATCCGCAAAGTAAATGGGACATACGGATGTATTCCCTTCCCGCACACTCAACCCATTCGGGCCACTAAAGACTCTGGTTTGATGTGGGTATAGCGTTTCAGATGTTGGAGACATTTATGGCCGCTTACGGTGGCAACCTCCATCACATTAAATCCAGATTCAAACAGTCGAGATACGCTTTCATGGCGAAGATCATGGAATCTCATATTCTGAATTCCAGTATCTCGCCATAATCGTTCCATTTGTCGTTGCCATTCTGACAGGTGCATCTCAAACAACACAGGCTCACGAAGAGGTATTACACCGCCCAATTCTTTCTCCACCGCCCTGATTTGGTCTGTGAGAGCCTTTACGGCTCCATCGGACAAAGGGATTGTTCTTGGGGTATTCGTCTTGGTGTCGGGGATTAAAAGCGTCTGGTTGCCAAAGTTGATGTTGCTCTTCCTGATCTTCAGTATTTCGCCCCGACGCATAGCGGTTTCCAAAGCCAAGATGATGATGCGTTTTAACATGGGCTGAGCGTGTTTCAGCATCAGCCGCTCTTCCCCTGTTTCCAATCGCCTGTCTCGCCTGATATCGGCATTTCGCACACGGACTTTAGATACCGGATTACTCGCCAGTGGTATAGCCCACTCTACGATGGCCGTGTTGATAGCGGTTGATAAGGTAGTGAACTCACGACTGACAGTTGACGCTTTGACAGTCTTTAAACGTCTATCCCGGTGTGCGGCTAAAAATGCGGGTGATAAATCTCGCAGGTGTATGTGGCCCATCTGTTTGCGTAGGAAACTGGAGCGCCAGAACTCATGCCTTGCTCCCTTTTGCTTTGGAACTTCTTCTGCTTCGTATTGCAGCAGTAACTCATTTACGGTCATGGTAACTCGCGGTAAATACTCGCCGCGTTCCATATCCACCTCTACGTTCTTGATCCATTTACTTGCGGCTTCTCTGCTCGTAAATGACCGTGTAGCTTGTGGGTAACCTCGACGTCTTACTTGGACATGGTGTCTACCGTTGCGCTTTCTGATGCTCGCCATTTTGCTTCTCCTGTTGTGCCATAGTTGTGCCACTGGAGATGCGAGTGGAGGAAAACGCTACAAAACAAGGCTCCGGTGTTGGCACACAGCCGAAGAATGTTGCCTGTGTTGGGCGGTATCTGGGGATGAACCAGAGCGATGGTGAACGGCATTTCGTGTTGGTTTAACCCAATTCTTAAACGCTGACTCCTTTACAGCATACCTCTATCTGGTCAAGAAGCTGTGACTATATTGTGACGGGGATCATCTGTTACCCCATCAGATTAACCCCCTGCCCAACCGCCATTCAACTTGTACGATTTACGTTATGTCTTACCCGCACAGCGGAGGGTGATTCAGAACATTCCAAATTTTTGTGGGAGGTACTTCTATGCTTTGTGACTAGGTGGTAGCTACTTCGCTTCCTACGAACACAATATTCTTTGGAGTTTCTCCTTCCGCAGCGAGACATATATTTTCTGCAACAAACTTCCAGCGTCGTTCAACTTGTTCTGGCGCCGACGCACTTTCATGCGCACTGAGGATTACATTATCTAATCGTTCAAAAGGGAGATTAGACGGTGAAACTTCTTCTTTATTGTTACCAATGTAGTTGTACCAAACATCTAATACAGCTCCACCAATTTTCTTATTCTTAAGCGCGTTATAGAGCGCCTCTTCAGCAATAATTTGCCCACGGGCTACATTAATAATAATGCCGCCAGGTTTCATTTTGGCTATTTGTTGCGCGTCAATCATTCCGATTGTTCCTTCATTCATATCACAAGCCACAACGACAAAATCGCTTTCACTGAGTAGTTTATCCAATTGATCGGCTGTTCCAATCCAGTCCAGAGGCGCCGCAATTTCTTGTTTTGAACGGCGGATAGCGATTATTCTCATATCGAATGCCGCTGCTCGCTTAGCAATTTCCTTGCCGATATGCCCATATCCGATTATCCCTACGGTGCGATTACGGATTTCTTCGTGATGCAGAGATATACCTGGCTGTCGTCCACCCCAGCCTTCGGTTCTAAATCGTTTGTCCATTTCACGCAGGCCAATCTTTATCTCTAGCATTGCACAAAGTACGTACTCAGCAATAGTCGTTTCGTGTTCAAAGCAGTTGCATACCGGGATACCTAGTGGCATCGAATCCGGAGAACAGAAGTCATAGCCAGTCCAAGGTATTTGAAACAGTTTCAGTTTTGGTGTCTTCGGCCAAGTATCAGTCGGGATCTTTCCACCGATAATTGCATCTGCCTCATAAGCCATGGCTGGAAATTCCTCTGGGTCATGTTTCGCGGGATTCCAACAAAGTACTTTCCAATCTTCGTTCAGTTCTTTCCGCAGAAGATGTTCAAATTGAACTGCAATCCGACCTTGAATTAACGCTGTTGGCATAGGTGCTTTCCTCAAATGTTTTAGAGTGAATACTATTCTGCTAATTATTTTAAATTAAAGTTTAATTCCCGAAGAACAAATGACGCCTTAATCCCAGTTATCCTCTAGGCTCCTGTTGACCACTATTTTTTAGAGTGGATAATGGGTGAAATGCAAGTTTACAGGTATGAGTACAGCGCAGTTATTTGGGATTAAGATAGCGGAGTACATTTATATCTACCAATTAGGAGAGTGTTAATGGCTATTAAGCGCGTCTGGATTGAGGAAGGTTGTATAAGTTGTGGTATGTCGGAAATGAACTGCCCAGAGGTCTTCAAAGTCGACGATGAACAAGACTCGTCAACTGTTATCGAAGGTGTCGATTACTCACTCTACGAAGCAGATATTAAAGAAGCCGCTGAAGCTTGCCCCGTCGAAGTTATCAAGTATGAAGAGTCCTAAATTTAGGATTTACCCATATTTAGTTTAGAAGGCGGAGAGGGTTACTGTTCTAGCAGAGTTTAAGAAGTCTATTTATTGTTCGGTAGAGATAGATTAGGAGACTGTTATGCGACAAGCTGGAAATAGGTGATGGACGTTCAGGAGTACGAAATTAAATTTCAAGTTTGTTTGATTGAAGACGGAGTCGAAACTGTCGTTGTCGGCAGTGTTATTCGTTGGACATCGCACGAAAAGGAGGCTGGTGAATTGTTTCTCGCTCAGTGGAAGAGAACTTACCGTAAAAACAAAGACTGGTTTGCCGCTCTTGTTAACGACACCACTGGAATAGATCAGGCCAAAGTACATTCCTTAAAGAAGAGCGGGGTCAGCCCAGACATTACGATTGTCGAGATCAAACGTTCAAAGGCTTAACGGTTACTAAAAGTAGAGGCTAATTGAGTAATCTAAAGATCATTGTTTCTTTTCGTTTCTTTCCCCAAGCCCCAGAGACCGCGGACTACAGCAAGTAACACGAACCACATTAAGAACCAAATCGTTCCGGCGACGAATATTGATTCCCAACCCCAGATAAAAGCAGCCAGCACGATAGGGCAAATTAGGGTGCCCAAAATTACAAACCGCTGGAGCTGTTTTTTCAGCATCTGTATTTTTCTATGACCTTCGAATTAAGTAACTGACTATTAAACCCCTAGCAGAAGAAGTTGTGTCTTAACGGTGGTAAGTGATTTCCGAATTTCTTTCCACGGCCGGTAATCAGGGTCAGTTATAAATGCTTCATACGCTGTTCCTGACGGAATCTTCAACAGGACAATCCGATCTGGAAGCCAGTCACCCACATGAACGGCAGCCTTTCCCCCACGACAGCAGTATTCACCAGTGTGGCGCGCCACATACTGCGGCGCCTGTTCTTTGTATTTTTTAAATGTTTCAACATCATGGACTATGGCCTCAGTCAACAAGTAGATGGACATTAATTTTCTCGATATAGGTTGAGGCTAGAGGCAACATACTAGCCCTAAAAGCAGAAAAGTGGATTTAGAAGCGCGATCACAGCTGTGGGCAGTTGAAAATGGAGATGCACAGGGGTTAGTCGAAAAGTAAACGAATTTCGCGGTGTACTGGAGGAAGAGGCAGGTACGGATGCGGCTCAGATAGTCATTGGAGTGGCGTATTTCTGGCCTGCGTTACTGTTTCTTGAAGGAAGACGCGGCCCGCAGGCTACAGAGTTCTCTAGACTAAAAGGAGAGTTCGAAGCCATGGAACAAGCTGCGATACAAAACAACTGCTCTACAAATATTCAAAATGGCTGAGAGCTTTACGGTTTTAGTGGGGTGTTGAGAATAAGGTTATGAAATATCAATGTGACGACTACTCATATTTCTCTTTAAATGCTTTGTCTTACCTTACAACATTGTTAATTGGTATAGCTTTTGGTCTATCAATTTCAATAGTGGTCCTTCATATGTCGGAAAACATCTATGAAAATATTCCTAACCTAATTTATTTAATTGTGTCATTGGTTGTGGTAGGTATTGTTTGTAGAGGTATCACTATCTATTGCTGGGCACGAAGAAAGGATACCTGTTGCTAACAAACTAGAACGTGTTGTTTAGTCAGAGTTATCCACCCCACACTGTACTTTTAGCCCGCTACCAAATCCTCCGTACTCGAATGTTTATAGCGCATCAACAAACGGGGCATACAGACGCATACCCCGCCGATCAACATAGATCAGAACGAATTACTTGCGTGCCGCTAGATCAACTCGCATTTACCATCAGAATAAAACATTTGCACGGTCAACGTACCCTCGTTGAGCAACTAAGGGCGAACGGTGTAGGATCGTGCACCGCTCGTGTGCATTGGATCCGATGCCGCGACTTGATGGGCCTCATCTAGAGATTGTGCGCGGATTATGACCATACCTTCTCCTTGCCAGTCGATTTCGTTGTCCGCGAAAAATGGACCCGCACCAAACATCGCACCTCTTTTTTCAAGATCAACCTGAAATTTCAGATGTTCCTCTATATTTGCCATAACTGGTCCCATTCCATTTACTGGCATCGTGAACACAACATAGAGTTGTTTTGCAGCATTTCTTGAGGTTATCTCTATGGATGAACCAGAACGATGTTGAACATCAACGGTAAGGGTTTTCAGTAGATAGAGCGTGCGGTCAGAAGGGCTTAAAAACGACCAGCAGGACAACAGCAATTAGGACCAGTACCGGGAACTCGTTGAACCAGCGATAAAATACATGGCTGTGGGTATTGCGATCAGCCTGGAATTCTTTGAGCATACGGCCGCACCACAGGTGATAGATCACCAGCACGATGACGAGCATCAGCTTGGCCGCGAGCCAGCCGCTACCGGCACCGATGCCGTAGCCGATCCACAACCACACCCCGAATAGAATCGTCAGGATACCGCCCGGTGTTGCAATACCAAAATAGAGTTTGCGTTCCATCGTTTTGAACTGAGCGGCCGTTGCCGTATCCTGCGCCATCGCGTGGTAGACGAAAAGGCGTGGCAGGTAAAAAAGTCCCGCGAACCAGATCACCATGAAGATAATATGAAAAGCTTTCACCCAGAGCATGAGGGACACCGTTATGGGCTTGAGAGATTGCCTAGATTGACCGGCCTGAGCGCGTTCTGACGATCGAGTGTGGTTGTTGTGGTGCGGGCATCATATCACGCAGTTGCCATCAATTCGTCTCGGGCAGAAAAAGCGCGATGACATCATCGAGAAAACGATAGCCCAGGTCCGTTGCCTTAACGCGGTTGTTGGTGATGCTCAACAGCCCCTGGTTTGCTGCGTCTTCTACGGTACCGAGAATGCACTCCGAGGACAGCCCCGTGCGCTGTAAAAAATCTACCAGCCTGAAACCGTTCTTAAGCCTTAATGCGTTCAGCACAAACTCAAAAGCGATTTCTTCGTCTCTTGCGAACTTCATGTTGCTACCTGACTGACTGGCTTTCACCATTGCCATGTAACGACGGGGGTGTTTCTCATGCGCGTAACGCCCGATCCCATTGGGACTGGTAACCTTGCCATGTGCACCAGCACCAATCCCCAGATAATCACCGAAGGACCAGTAGTTCAAGTTGTGTGAGCAATGACTGCCTGGGCGTGCAAACGCCGACACTTCATACTGTTCATAACCTGCAGAGACCGCTGTTTCCTCGAACAGACAGCGGATTTTCCAGCAGGTTCCCTCGTCAGGTAGCGTCGGTGGTTGGGCTGCGAACTGCGTGTTCGGTTCGAGCGTTAGCTGGTACAGAGACAGGTGGTTCGGCTCTAAGGCGATCGCGGTGTCGATGTCCTGGGCCGCAAGATCAACGTTCTGTTCCGGCAGACCATGCATGAGGTCGATGTTCACATGGACAAAGCCGGCCTCAGCTGCCATGTCTACAGCTTGCAGCGCCTGCAGGCTGTTGTGTATCCTGCCCAAGGCGAGGAGCTGTGTGTCGCTGAAACTCTGTACACCCAGCGAGAGTCGAGTCACACCGGCGCTGTGGTAATCACTGAAGCGGGCGACATCTGCTGAGCCCGGGTTGGCCTCCAGGGTGATCTCCACATCGGCTTGCAGGCCGATCTGTTTATCTGCGCAGTCCAGCACCTGCGCGATGACACCGGCTGAAAACAGACTGGGGGTGCCGCCACCAAAGAAAACAGAAGCCAACTGCCGGCCCTGCGCATAGGGCGAGACCGCCTCCAGGTCATGGAGCAATGCGTGGCAGTAATCTTCTTCAGGCAGGGCCTCGCGCAAAGCGTGTGAATTGAAATCACAGTAGGGACACTTGCTTTCGCACCAGGGGAAATGCACATAGAGTGATAGCGGTGGTAACGGCAGTGTTTTATCAAGGACGCTCATAAGGGATCATCCTTGTGAATCACGCAGCCGGTTCAGCTGGCGGCGTTCACGCTTGCCGGGACGACCCTTCGTCAGATGCGAGCCTGAGTGCTGGAGTTTGAGCTGTGTTCTGAGGGTGTCTCTGACCTCAATGCTCTGTTCACTCTCGTCATACAGGGTGAGGGCGATATCCGCACCCACACGCGTTTCGCTCAGGGCAGTGACCTGGAGGGCATAACGAAAAGCGGCCTTTCGGATTCTGACCTGATCACCGATGCGAACGGACTTGGCCGGTTTAGTGCGTTTGTCGTTCAACAAAACGCGACCCGAACGAACAGCGTCTGCCGCCATCTGCCGTGTCTTAAAAAAACGGGCAGACCACAGCCACCGGTCGAGTCGAACTCCATCCCTGTTGTCCATGCGTTAGAGCCTCGTCGACAGAGTTTGAGCGAGGTGCTTAAAACCAGGCGCAGGGTGCGGCAGTGCTAGAATGCATCGTGATGTCTCTGCCCGTGAAACCATGATCCGATCGACGTTAGTACCGCTATCTTTGCTCAGTGTGATCATATCAGCACCCAAGAGCCAGGCGCTCGATAATTTCGAAATCAAGGCAGGTGGTTTCTGATCGTTGCTCGAAACTGTAGACCTACTGGACCCACGCATCGAAACGAGTGCGCTCAGTGCTTATGGCGCCCTGTGGTGGAATCGAACGTGGGGCCTGCGCGGCGCATTGAATCGCTTCCCAGAGGATCAGGTAGATCAGGCGCCGAATGATCAACTCCAAGTGGATATTCAGCGCCGGCTCCAGTCGCCCGTGAGTGATTCATATCTGTCGGTAGGACCGGGTTGGGAGCAAAACTATTTCGGTTCACAGGGCAGCCTGTCGGGATTGCGCCTGTCAGCGGGTGGTAGGGTACATCTACCCGGTGTCGTATCAGTGTACGTCAATACCGGTTGGTCTCCGAATCTGAAGCATCTGGGTACGCGCCAGGATGTGTCAACGATCTCAGTTGAAACCGGTCTTGTGATAGAGCCAATGCCATTTATATCGTTACGTGCAGCCTACCGGTATCACCTGACAGACTACACTGAGTCAGTGACAGGCCATGACCGACGAGAAGTGACCGACGGGTTTCGTTTTGGGAGCGGGATTCACTGGTGATTTCCACGCAAACGATTACCCGTCAGTTGGCGCAACACCAACCTGAACTGTCCGATACGGGCGATAGCCACGCGGCTGTTGCATTGATACTGGATAGCGCGGCTTCCACCGACGATCCGGAAATTGTCTTCATCGAGCGTGCCCGAGTACCAGGTGATCCATGGTCAGGACACATCGCATTTCCTGGTGGACGATGTGAACCGGGCGATCAGCAGCCATTGGACACAGCTGTACGGGAAACTGAAGAAGAAATCGGCGTCGATCTATCCTCAGCCCGGCTTCTCGGCCGGCTCGACGATCTGACGGGCCGTCGGTCACATCACCTGGTGGTGTCCTGTTTCGTCTTTATCACGAACAGTGTTGGGCCGTTCTGTCAGAACCACGAAGTTGCTGATGTATTCACCCTGCCGATATCTCGACTGCTAGAGACAAAACGCCAGACCGAGGTGCAATACGAAGCTTGGCAGGGGCAGGTGTTCCCCGCAATTCGTTTGACTAACCATGAGGAGCCGATCATCTGGGGTCTGACCTACCGTTTTTTGGAGAACTTTTTTGCCTTGCTTGGCCATCAGTTGCCGCCGTCTTAAGCTGATCAGAACGATATTTAAGTATTGATAGAGCTCCAAAGAATCGGCTACTGCCGGACGCTGGGCTGTTAACATCGGTTTTTATGAACGCGTTACCAAGTAAGATAAACCCATGAACAGATCAAACCAACGAGCAGCGGACCAGATGCGGCCAGTTTGTTTCGACCGCGGCTTCACCCGACATGCAGAGGGCTCTGTACTGATTGCATTTGGTGATACACGGGTGTTGTGTACTGCCAGCGTGGACAGCACCGTACCCCCGTTTTTGCGCGGCCGCGGCCGTGGCTGGGTGACAGCAGAATATGGCATGCTGCCCCGCTCGACTCACACTCGCACGCTGCGCGAAGCGACTCGTGGTCGACAGAGCGGCCGGACCCTTGAAATACAACGCCTGATCGGTCGAGCTCTGCGCCAGGCAGTGGACCTCGATGCGCTGGGTGAACGAACCATTACCGTCGACTGCGACGTGTTGCAGGCTGACGGGGGCACACGTACCGCGTCGATTACGGGCGGCTGGGTGGCACTGGTCGATGCCCTCGACGGGCTGGTAGGAGCTGGTGCCCTGCCAGAGACGCCGCTCGTTGCCCAAGTGGCCGCAGTGTCTACCGGTATCGTTGATGGGCAGGTGTTTCTGGACCTCGATTACAGCGAGGACAGTCGAGCAGACACTGATATGAATTTTGTTATGGATAACGAAGGTCGCTTTATTGAGATCCAGGGTACCGCCGAGGCAGCTCCCTTTACGGAAGACGAACTCCGGCAACTGACTGTAGTTGCGGCTAAAGGCATCAGCCAACTTACCGACCTGCAAAACGCAGCACGACGATCAGAGTAGATGTGAACAAGCAGATCGTGCTGGCATCGAACAATCGAGGCAAGCTCGAAGAGCTTCGTGCCCTATTGAATGGAACGACGATCGATTGTATTCCCCAAAGTGATCATGGTGTGCCCGAGGTGGCGGAGACCGGGCTCTCGTTTGTTGAAAATGCGATCATTAAGGCGCGCCATGCCAGCCGCTTCACTCACTTGCCGGCGATCGCCGATGATTCCGGAATTGAGGTGGACGGACTGAATGGTGCGCCGGGTATTCGTTCTGCCCGCTATGCCGGTGACAGCGCCTCTGAAGCTGACAACATTGCTAAACTGTTGCTCGGACTTTCCATTGCCGAGACCGACAGCCGGCAGGCCCGCTTTCGTTGTGAGATTGTGTTTGTGCGTCATGAATTGGATGCCTCGCCCGTGATCTGCAGCGGAACTTGGGCAGGTCGGATCGCTGAGACGCCGCGTGGTGAAAATGGCTTCGGCTATGACCCGATATTTCTGGTGGGTAATGGGCAGAAATCAGCAGCGGAGCTTTCTGCAGAAGAAAAAAATCGTATCAGCCATCGAGGCCAAGCTCTGGCCCAGCTGGTAGAGCGGCTGAAGGAGTTGGGTATAGGTATTTAAAATATGTGCTTTGCAATTCGCTAGAAAGAAAATATGAAGACACTGGTAGTGGTTCGCCACGGTCAGAGTACCTGGAACCTGGAAAATCGCTTCACCGGATGGACTGATGTCGATCTCTCCGAACGCGGTATCGAAGAAGCCAGAACAGCCGGTAGTACTTTGCGTGATGCTGGTTTTCGCTTCGACATTGCCATGACGTCGTATCTGAAACGCTCCATCCGAACACTGTGGCTGATTCAGGAGATACTAGATCAGATGTATTTGCCCATCCGGACAGATTGGCGACTCAACGAACGCCACTATGGTGCGCTGCAGGGACTCAACAAGAAAGAAACCGCTGAACAACATGGCAACGAACAGGTGCTTGCCTGGAGACGGGGCTATTCGGTGCGCCCCCCGGCACTGGCCGCAGATGACGCCAGCCGCCCAGATGCAGATCCACGCTATGTCGGCATCAGCGGTCTACCCGATACGGAATCTCTGGCAGATACGCTGCTGCGGGTCACCGAATGGTGGGACGACACACTGGTCCCGTTGTTGAAGAGTGACAGCAGACTGCTGATCGTTGCGCATGGCAACAGTCTGCGCGCAATGGTGAAATTTCTTGATCAGATGAGCGAAGAAGAAATACTGGAATTCAACATACCGACCGGTATTCCCATGGTCTACGAGTTTGAAGATAACCTGAGTGTGATTCGTCGTTACTATCTTGCCGATGGTGACAAACTACAGGCAGCCGTCGACGAAGTGCGCAATCAAGCCTCAAAGACGGAGAGCTAAAGCAATGACTGACAACAGACGTGCCTAGGTCGAAAAATAGTCAGGCTCCTGGCCGCTTTTCCATTTGATGTTGCAACCCAGACTGGGAACCTGGTCAGTTGTCACGGGCTGGTCACTCAGGACTGCATCGACTGCGCTTCGTAGTGCACTGCCGTCGACGGGCACATCGTTATTGGGCCGGCTGGCATCAAACTGACCCCGGTAAACCAGTTCCCGTTGGCTGTCATATAAAAAGAAATCTGGCGTACAGGCCGCACGATAAGCTTTTGCCGTCTCTTGGCTTTCGTCATACAGGTATGGGTGACTGAAGTTGTGTGCCAGAGCCTCAGCGGCCATTTTTTGCGGTCCGTCGCCAGGGTGGGTGCTGATATCGTTAGCTGAGATCGCGACGATGCCCAGTCCCCGATCGGCGTAGCTGCGCGCAAAATCACTGAAGCAGTCACGGATGTGGATTACGTAGGGGCAATGGTTGCAGACAAAGGCAACCAGCAGTGCCGGCATGACGGAGAAGTCGCTCAGGGAGACTACGTCGGGTCCGGCGTTGGGATTGGTGTTGGGTAGCTGGAAATCAGGTGCGGATGATCCCAGCTCTTCCATGATCGATGAAAAGGCCACAAGGGTTACCTCATAAAATCAGCTGATAAATCAAACACATTTTAGCATGCCTCCTCAATATGACGACGGGAGCAACGGTCTTGCCGGCGTGAAAATGGCTACAATATCCGACCTCAGGAATGGGAGCGAAAAAACCGGTGGCTAAAGGACACAAACTGACTCATCTCAATGAGCGCGGTGAAGCGAACATGGTCGACGTCGGTAGCAAAGAAATTACCGAGCGGCGCGCCGTTGCAGCTGGGGAAATTTCGATGCAGGCTTCAACCCTGGAACAGGTGGTCGACGGGACCAATGCCAAGGGTGATGTGCTGGCGGTAGCCCGGGTAGCAGGCATTATGGCGGCTAAACGGACGTCGGAACTGGTACCGTTGTGTCACCCGCTCAGTCTGACCCGGGTGGAAGTGTCCTTTGAGCCTGACCCGAAGACGAGCGCGATCATTTGTCGTGCTGTAGCTGAAACCCGGGGGCGCACAGGTGTCGAAATGGAGGCTTTGACTGCAGTCCAGGTGGGTTTGTTGACGATCTATGACATGTGCAAAGCAGTGGATCGTGAAATGACCATCGGTGCTGTGCGGTTGCTTGAAAAGTCCGGTGGCCGCTCAGGAAACTGGAAACGGGACGATGAACAAACAGACTGAAGTAATCGTGCAACCCAGTTGTGAGGATGAATACGATTCGGCGTTGCTGCCGGTGGATATTGCCCTGGCCCGAATCGCTGAAGCGATCAAGCCGATTGGTGATATTGAATGGGTGCCGGTTCGAGGGGCCCTGAGCCGGATCTTGGCTGAAGATGTGATCTCGCCAGTTGATGTCCCCAACCACACCAATTCTGCGATGGATGGGTACGCACTAGCTGCATCTGATCTTTCAGCCGCCGACCTTAAGGTGATCGGTACAGCCTGGGCAGGCAGTGCATACGCAGGAGCGGTGGGCTCCGGTGAATGCGTACGCATTATGACCGGTGCAGTGATTCCGGAAGGGTGTGACACTGTGGTGATGCAGGAACAGGTCGAGCGCGTTGACGATCGTATCCGATTGGCGGCGGGGCAGAAACCAGGCCAGCACGTGCGGCGGGTGGGTGAGGATCTCGCTGCCGGCGAGATCGCCCTGGTGCGCGGGCGCTGTATGCTGCCCTCGGACTTGGGAATGGTGGCATCGCTGGGAATCGGGGAACTGGCGGTATTGCGTAAACCCAGGATAGCCTTCTTCTCCAACGGTGACGAGCTGCGGTCAATCGGCGAACCTCTGGCATTGGGTGATGTTTATGATTCAAATCGTTACACCTTGCATGGGATGCTTACCCGCCTGGGCGTTGAATTTATCGACTTGGGTGTAATTCCGGATGACCGTGATCGCATACGCGAGACCTTTCTCCGGGCTGCAGCAATTGCCGATGTGGTGATCACTTCAGCAGGAGCTTCGGTGGGTGACGCCGACTATGTCAAAGAGGTGCTTGATGAAATCGGTGAGGTAAACTTTTGGAAACTAGCGATGAAGCCGGGTCGGCCACTCTCGTTCGGAAAAATCGATCATGCCCATTTCTTCGGCCTGCCCGGCAACCCGGTTTCAGTCATGGTTACCTTCTACCAGTTTGTGTTACCGGCACTGCGGCAGTTGATGGGTGAGGAGAATTGGGCGCCATTGCGACTGCCAGCAAGGACGCTTAACCGACTGAAGAAAAGGCCCGGTCGAACCGAGTATCAGCGTGGTTATCTAGTGCAGGATGAAAGCGGTGATCTCACGGTGCACAGTACCGGAGACCAGGGTTCAGGAATCCTGAGTTCGATGAGTCAGGCCAACTGCTTTATTGTGCTGGACATTGACAGCGACGGCGCGCAAGTCGGTGACATGGTCACAGTGGAACCGTTTGCCGGCTTGGTCTGATCATCAACGATCGGATATCCGGCGATGCGGGAGGATGTTGAACGCTGGGAAGCAAAATACCAGGCGGCTGACCAAGATCCGGAGCTCAGGACTGATTCCCTGTTAAGCCGTCATGCGGTACACCTGCTCGCTGCGGGGTCAGCACTCGATCTGGCCAGTGGATCCTGCCACAGCGCGGTGTTTCTGGCGCAACAGGGTTACGATGTCCTGGCGGTGGACTGTAGCGTCACCGGTCTTGCAATTGGCCGGCGACTGGCGCAGCGTGAGCAAACAACAATTAAAACACTGACAGCAGATCTCGATAAGTTTGCGCTGGATAAGGAAGTCTATGATCTGGTGGCTTGTTTTCGATACTTAAACCGAGCGCTTTTCCCCCGGATGAAAAGCGCACTCAAGCCCGGCGGCCTGTTGTTCTTCAAAACGTTTAACGTGCATCACTTGGCGTCATTCCCGAAATTCAATCCGACATACGTACTCCAACCCGGAGAGCTGTATCAATCATTCAACGATATGGTGATGATTGATCTGAACGACGGTGAGGATCCGGAGATTAGTCAATCCTGGATAGTTGCCCGGCGTTGACAATAGTTATCGGCAGATTAAGAGATCGTTTCGATCCGGTCAAGAACCGGGTGTATTGCGATGGACCCAGCGTTCACCGTTCTGATCTTCGAGTGTTTCTTTCTTCC
>JAKUQR010000040.1 GCA_022450155.1 Gammaproteobacteria bacterium
CACAGTCAATCGAGCAGGTTATCGATGCACTGCCGTATACCGTTCCGTGGATGCAGAACTACGTAAAGCTGAAGCTGCTCACAGGGTTGAGGCAGACAGATATGCTCTTACTTACTCAGCACTGTATTTCCGAGGAAGGGTTGTTAGTTACTCATTCGAAGACTGAGGGTAGTTCAGGCCAGTCTACGCTGTACGAATGGAGTCCAGAACTCAGGAAGGTGATTGATGACATCAAGGCAATACCTCCAACATCCATTTACTTATTCAAAACTCAAAGAGGCACACCTCTACTAAAGAACAAGACTACCAACTCTGCATTTAACTCAGCTTGGAGAAGGTGGATGAAGCAGATTGGGAAGCATACGGATATTCCAAAGTTCTCTGAGAAATCTATAAGGAACTTGGTAGGCTCTGAAGGCGACTTGCAAGAAGCAGCGGATAGGCTCGGCCATGCTAGTACTACGACAACCAAGCGGTACTATAGAAACAAGCCAACCAGAGTTAAACCTTTATCGTCCAATAACTCTTAACGTTCTGACTGTTTCTGGGCATTTACTCTTTAATTCTCCAGATTTTATTGGACAGTCGTTGTAGGCTTATCCCTAAATTCATAGGTTGAAGTGCGTATTTGACCTCGTGGTTCGTAGCCACGCACTCTATCCAACTGAGCTACGGGCGCGTATTGAAATCGCTGGGAAAAACAAGTTTAGCATGCGGTTTCACACACTCTAACAGTGCACAGATTGTACATCCCGATCCAATTCAAACAGCCTGATGGCGGAGAGGGTGGGATTCGAACCCACGATGGAGCTATCAACCCCATACTCCCTTAGCAGGGGAGCGCCTTCAGCCGCTCGGCCACCTCTCCGGTGTTTCAGATCAATACTTATCGATGGTATGGTAACTCACAATCGCCAGTGTGGCGTAGAAGTATGGGGCAGGATTGTAAGAAACCCCACCTCTTGCGGTAAGTTTCCATTCTGGAAGTTGAATTGCTCAACAGTCCCCTTTGCCGGAAATTGAAATACTCAGTCACTATCTCCCGGACCAGGAATGGTTGCACATTCACGAAATATTCTACGTTCACATGTCTTGCAGATCGAATGATTTAGTTTGGGAAAGATTGTGGCAATAGCATGTTGCTTCTTTGCGAATTCATGATCCTCACCGATATCCTGCATGTACCCACCCCGGCGCAGGATTGCATCTACCCCGGGCTTGAGCCGATGCAAGTACAAACCTCCACCTTGACTATTCCGCAGTCGAGCCTCCTGGGCAAGAAATTCTGCACCGGAGACATCGATTTCGTTGACGCTTGAACAACTCAGCAACAGGTGGGTTTGTCGCGGTTCACGCTGCTCATAGATGCGCAGCATCTTTTCCACATAATGAATTGACCCAAAATAAAGTGAACCGTCCACCTGAAGCATCTTGAGTTGTGGGCACTCGTCCAAACTAGAGTCAGTGACAAAGGGCCGGTCGGGCTGATTGATGTCTGGCACTCGCGAAAATATCCGAGGTCGAGTGGTATCCATAACGTACAACAGTAGTCCGAACACGACCCCCAACAGAATCGCGAACTCAAGTCCTACCAACAACGCAGTCCCAATAGTCAGCATCAGGACTGCCGCTTCCATTCGGCTGGCGCGAACGATTCTGGCAATACGAGGCCCGTCGATCAACTTCCAGGCCACTAGAAACAACACACCTGCCATCACAGAGTTCGGCAGGTAAGCCGTCAGCGGCGCTACAAGAACAACGACCGCCATGAGAAGCAATCCGGCGAATACAGCAGACAGTGGCGTCCTGGCTCCAGCCTCGTAATTGATTGCACTGCGGTTGAATGAGCCGGTCGCAACGTAACCGGAAAAAAAACTGGCCGCCAAATTAGATAACCCTTGGCCAACAAACTCTTGGTCACTGTCCAGATTCTGACCTGAACGTAGCGCAAGTGAGCGCCCGATTGTTACGGCTTCTGTAAGCGCCAAAAGGGTGATTGCCGCTGCCGCTGGAGCCAATTTCTGAATCACTTCAAACGAAATCACCGGACTGGACAGTGGTGGCAAGCCTGCTGGCAACGCTCCAACTGACGCAATTCCGGTACCCTCCTGGCCAACAATCAGATTCAATAGAAATGCAAGCAAGCTACCGACAAACATCGAGGCAAGCATATAGGGCATTCGTGGGAACCAACGTAATGACGCAATTCCGGCCAACAGTGTAGTAATCCCTACCGCCAAATCGTACGGATTAATCTTTCCAATATTCTCGCCGACACGAACCAAGATCTGGTAAACATGTCCTCCACCGGAGATATCAAGGCCTAGGAAGTTCTGAATCTGGCTTAATATGATCAGGATTGCAGCACCTGAAATAAAGCCAACTACGACCGTGTGAGAAATAAAATCGACCACAGCGCCCAGTCGCAATAGCCCCATTGCCAATTGAAAAACACCAACCATCAAGGTGAGCGTCAGGGCCAGGATTACGTATTCTTCACTCCCGGGCAATGCATACGGGCTAAGGGTCGAAAACAGCACCACCGATGCGGCAGTCGTCGGTCCTGACACCAGGTGCCAAGAAGAACCGAACAAGGCGGCCACGATGGCAGGCACCATTCCCGCATATAACCCGTACTCCGGCGGCATGCCAGCGATCGTCGCAAAAGCAACACCCTGGGGTAAAACGATGATTGCTCCGGTAAACCCGGCAATTAGGTCATGTTTAAACGACTCGCGATTGACGCGTGAACGCCAGCGCAGGAAAGGTAGAAAGTCCCTCAGCACTGCCTTAGTGCCTCCATTGAGGCTTGTAGCGGGAAGTCGGTGGCAGAGCCATTGCCGATGTCACAATCTATTGCTAAACCCCTGACTTCCTGCCGGTCAGTCACTGGGTTTCTACGACAGCGGGTGCCACAATAGCCGCGCGGGTGGCTTCACAGACGAACAAAAAGATGGTTAGGCCGAGAATCAACATCACCGCGATCATTTCTCCGGTGAGCGATAATGACTCTCTCAAAAACGACCTCTCTATGAGGGGATGGCAGATACGAATCGCCGTCGTCGGCGACCGTTTAACTCAGGTTATTCACTATACCATAGCCTTGATAAAATACGATAATTAACACTATAAGAGTACTCAGGATTTGCTTTGGGGGTCTGGTAACTCCCCTGCAATTTTCCGTGTTCGATCAGTTTCAGTAGTGCCGTAGATCTCTTCGCGCTGAATAGACACTGACTTGGGCGCATCGATACCGATTCGAACTTGATTGCCTCGAATACCTAGAACCGTAACCGTAATATCTTCACCCAGTTTCATCGCCTCACCCACCCGACGGGTCAATATCAGCATGCTCTCCCCCTAAGATGATTCGTTGCCAACAGACATCACAGATTCCGCCTGATCCATTGCTTAAGTTCAGTCGGCCGCCGCTGAGTCCAAGATCTCTTGATGTGTTTGCACATCCAGGCCAAAGGCCTTATGCAATGCACGTACGGCAAGTTCAACGTAACGATCAGCCACACCGATTGAAATCTTGATCTCTGATGTTGAAATCAGTTCGATGTTGATCCCCTCGGTTGCCATAGCCTCAAACATAGTCGACGCAATACCCGCATGTGAGCGCATACCCACACCGACTATGGAAATCTTTGCCAGTTGATCATCACCCACGACCTCCCGTGCTTTTAGCTGGGTAGAGATCTTCTCCAGAATCGACCTGGCGTGTGTATATTCACTGCGATTGACCGTAAATGTCAGGTCTGTCGTCCCGTCCTGAGCGACGTTCTGAATGATCATATCTACGTTCACGTGTGCGTCGGAAATCTGACCGAATATAGTGGAGGCAACGCCAGGTCGATCTGGTACGCCACGTATGGTGAGTTTTGCCTCATCCCGGTTGTAGGCTATGCCTGCAATTAAGGGTTGTTCCATCTCGTTTGCCTCATGTGTTATCAGCGTGCCATTGCCCGGCTCGAACGAAGACAAAACCCTAAGTGGTACCTTGTACTTGCCGGCCAACTCTACCGAACGGGTCTGGAGCACCTTAGCACCCAGGCTGGATAATTCCAGCATCTCCTCGACGGTAATCCGCTCCAGACGCCTGGCTTCGGGAACGATTCTTGGGTCAGCCGTATAGACACCGTCGACGTCGGTGTAGATACGGCACTCATCGGCCTGCAATGCCGCTGCCATCGCGACTGCGGTCGTGTCCGAACCACCTCTGCCCAGGGTGGTGATATTACCCTCCCGGTCTACGCCCTGGAAGCCAGCCACCACCACCACATTACGCTGTTCAATATCGGTCCGTACCATGTCCGCATCGATATCCAGAATTCTGGCTTTACCGTGAACATTGTCGGTCAGTATCCGGACCTGTCCCCCGGTGTAGGATCGCGCCGGCACGTCAAGTTTATGAAGGGCTATGGTCAACAGGGCAATTGTGACCTGCTCACCGGTGGAAACCAGCACGTCGGTCTCGCGGGCATCCGCCTCTGGATCGATTTCGTGCGCAAGTTTCAGCAACCGGTTTGTCTCCCCTGCCATGGCAGAGAGCACGACAACCAAGTTCTCCCCGGCACGATGCGATGCAGCCACTCGATCTGCAACCGCGTGAATACGCTCGGACGTACCGACAGAGGTACCGCCGTATTTTTCTACTATTAGAGGCATCAGAATCCAGGCACGAGCTTTCCAGTGGGGCGCGAATTAAAGCGGTTTTCCGGAGTGAGGTAAAGCCCCGACTTAAACACAGAACTAATTATTGCGCCACAATCAGCGGATCAGGTAGTCGAACCGCTCAGTGCCAGAACGCTTCAAACACTTTATCCCACAGGCGACAGCTTGTCTGGCACAGCGGCCAGTGCAGCATCCAATGCACTTGCGTCGCTCCCACCACCCTGGGCCATATCGGCTTTACCTCCGCCTTTTCCACCGACCATCGGTGCTAACACAGATATCAGACGGCCAGCGTGGTAAGTGTTTACAAGATCTCGGGTAACCCCCGCCAGTAACGTTACCTTTCCTTCATGTACACCACCAATTACCACCACGCCAGAACCCAATTTGTCACGCAGACGGTCAAGCACAACCCGTAACCCTTTCACAGCTACACCGTCATGTCGCGTGACCAGTAGTTTGATGCCATTGACCTCCTGAATCCGTTCCTCGAACTGATCGGTAGCGCCTCCGGCTGCAAGTTGGGCTTGCAGTTGTTCAACCTTGCGCTCCAGTTCCTTCAATCGTCGCTGCATCTGGCTTGCCTTATCTTCAATCTGGCCAGGGCTGGTTCTGAAGAGCTGTGCCACCCGCGTGAGAGAAGCACTCTGATCAAGGACGTACTTCAAGGCACCATCACCAGCCAATGCCTCAATACGCCTGACACCGGCGGCAATGCCTGATTCAGACACAATCCGGAACAATCCAATATTGCCGGTGCGGGTGACGTGGGTGCCACCGCAAAGTTCAAGAGAAAATCCGCCCATGTCGACGACACGCACATCGTCATCGTATTTCTCGCCAAAGAGTGCGGCTGCACCCTGCTCACGCGCATCATCAAGCGGCATAATTTCGGTGGTGACCTCATCATTGGCTCGAACCCGGGTATTGACCAACATCTCGATGTTTTCAAGCTGGTCTGCGGTGACCACGTCGTTGTGCGAAAAATCGAATCGCAAACGTTGCGGCTCGACCAGAGATCCTTTCTGCTGAACATGACTACCCAGGACCTGCTGCAACGCGGCGTGCAAAAGATGGGTTGCCGAGTGGTTGACTGCCGTGGCTGCCCGTGCATTTTGATCCACACTCACTGTGACACTCTGACCCACTTCGAGATGCCCTTGCGTGAGCACGCCTTCGTGCGCAATTACTCTATGGGCAAGGTAATGAGCACCGGCTACATCGAACATGACGCCTTTACGCTCAATACGGGCCAGATCGCCAACCTGGCCACCGCTTTCCGCATAGACCGGGGTCGTATCGAGCACCACGGCTGCCGGTTGCCGGCTTGTGAGTGACTGAACCTCCTTGCCGTCGGCGAGCAGTGCAAGCACCGTCGCTTTGCCTTTCAACTCTTCATAGCCTGAAAAGGTCGTGCTCTGATCGACACTGACCTCGATCGTCTCTGCCATCTGGAACTGACTGGCCGCACGAGCCCGTGCCCGCTGCTCAGACATTGCCTGTTCGAAGCCGGCCATATCAACAGTGAGCCCTTTTTCGCGGCAGTAATCCGCTGTGAGGTCCACAGGAAAACCGTAGGTGTCGTAGAGGCGAAAAGCGACATCGCCGGCGAGCACTAACCCCGAAAGGCTGCTGATTTCCTGATCCAGTATCCGGATGCCCTGCTCCAGCGTATCGACGAACCGTTCGCCCTCAAGCCTTAAGGTCTCTTCTACTCGAGACTGATCCGCGGCAAGTTCCGGATACGCGTCACCCATCTGATCGACTAGGGATGTCACCAGTTTATGCAGAAACGGTTCGGTCGCACCCAGTTGATGCCCATGACGTATAGCGCGGCGGATTATTCTGCGCAATACATAACCGCGCCCTTCGTTGGAAGGTGTTACGCCGTCGGTAATAAGAAAGGCGGTCGAGCGGATATGGTCCGCAATAACTTTGAGTGAATTGTGATTTACATCGTCGGTGCCGACGACCTGGGCAGATGCCTCGATGAGTGCCTGGAAAAGATCGGTCTCGTAATTGCTGTGTACACCTTGTAGAACCGCTGCCAGCCGTTCCAAGCCCATCCCGGTATCCACCGAAGGTTTGGGCAAGGGGACATCTTGACCACTGGCATCACGGTTGTACTGCATAAACACCAGATTCCAGATTTCAACATAGCGGTCACCGTCTGCATCAGCCGATCCGGGTGCCCCACCCTCGACCTCCGGTCCATGATCATAGAAGATCTCACTGCAGGGGCCGCAGGGACCTGTATCCCCCATTGCCCAGAAATTGTCACTGGCGCCGATACGGGCGAATCGCTCAGCCGGGATGCCAACATCGCGTAACCACAGGTCAGCGGCTTCATCATCATCCTCAAAAACAGTGACCCAGAGTTTTTCCTCCGGCAAGCCGTAACCGACTGTCAACAATTCCCAGGCAAAGGCAATGGCCTCACGCTTGAAGTAATCACCAAAACTGAAATTACCCAGCATCTCGAAAAACGTGTGATGCCGCGCCGTATAGCCCACATTTTCCAGATCATTGTGTTTGCCGCCCGCCCGAACACAGCGTTGGGAGGTCACCGCACGATTGTAAGACCGCTTGTCCTGACCCAGGAAAACGTCCTTGAACTGCACCATACCCGCGTTGGTAAACAATAGGGTGGGATCATTATGTGGAACCAGCGGGCTGCTAGAGACAGCTTCGTGACCGTTGGCCACGAAGTAATCCAGAAATTTCTGCCGAATAGCGGTGGTTTTCATGCGTTTATATCCACATCCGTATCGTCTCGCACCGACGCGGCACCATCCCACGATCCCATGACCCGGCGAATGGTATCGGTACTGAAACCCCGCCGTCCAAGGTATTGTGCCCGTCTTGCCCACTCCTTGAAACTGCCTGCTTTGGAGGTTCCAAATTTACGGTTGTGTTGGACACGGAGCAACTCATCCCAGTCCACCTCGGCCGATAAAAGCGTCTGGTCAATAATTTCCGGTGCAACCCCTTTATCTTTGAGTTCCATAATGATCCGATGCGGACCATAGCCGGTACTCACGCGATGAGACACAAGCGCTTGCGCATAGCGGTGGTCTGAAACCAAATCTTCCGCCGCCAGCGAAGCGAGAAGATCGTCCACAACATCACTGTCGTAGCCCCGTGCTGTGAGTTTGCTATGGAGCTCGGCACGGCTGTGTTCGCGCCGGGTCAGCAAACGGAAAGCTGTGTCCCGGGCCCGGATCACCGGATCCGCGTCCAGTTGCCGCATCAGGCTTCGGCAGTCTCCGCTTCAGGCGCATCTGCGGTATCGATGGGTGCTGCAGGTTTGAATGCCATCTGGTCTATCGGTGCAAGCCCCACATTAGTACGGACCGTCTGCTCTATCGCCTGGGCAATATCAGGATTCTCACGCAGAAACTGACGCACATTATCGCGACCCTGACCAATTCGGTCGCCACCATAGGAGTACCAGGCACCGGATTTTTCAACAACACCGTGATCAACACCCATGTCGATCAGCTCGCCTTCTTTTGAGATGCCTTCGTCATACAGAATATCGAACTCACACTGGCGAAATGGAGGTGCGATTTTATTCTTAACCACCTTAACACGCGTCTGGTTCCCGAGAACCTCGTCGCCCTTCTTTACCGCACCGATGCGACGGATATCCAGGCGCACTGACGCGTAGAACTTAAGTGCATTACCACCCGTGGTGGTCTCAGGATTACCGAACATCACGCCGATCTTCATACGGATCTGGTTGATAAACACTACCATCGTATTGGATCGCTTGATATTGGCAGTGAGCTTGCGCAGCGCCTGCGACATCAGCCGCGCCTGTAGCCCCACATGGTGGTCACCCATATCGCCTTCGATCTCAGCCTTTGGCGTCAGCGCAGCCACCGAGTCGATCACGACCACGTCGATCGCCGCTGACCGCACCAGCATGTCAGTTATTTCAAGCGCTTGTTCACCGGTATCAGGCTGAGAAATGAGGAGATCATCCACGTTGACACCCAGGCGCCCGGCATAAGCCGCGTCTAGCGCATGTTCCGCATCGATAAAAGCGCAGGTACCGCCGAGCTTTTGCGCCTCGGCAATCACAGACAGCGTCAGGGTAGTTTTGCCGGAAGATTCCGGGCCATAGATTTCAACCACTCTGCCACGGGGCAAGCCACCTACGCCGAGCGCAATATCCAAACCAAGCGAACCAGTGGAGATGGCCTGTATGTCCTTGCCGACCTCGGCGTCCCCCAAGCGCATGACCGACCCTTTGCCGAACTGCCGTTCTATCTGTCCCAGCGCAGCGGCTAGGGCTTTTTCCTTGTTGTTGTCCATATGTGGGACTCTCCTTGATCTCGTGTTCAATCCTTGTTTCACCGACGCGACACACTGGCCCACCGATGCTCCCGAAAGCCGTCCCAACCGAACCGAATTAGTCGTACAAAGTACGCCGATCGAAAACGATGAGATTATTTCATACTCGGCTCGATGGGCCTAGCGAAGCATGTCACAGATCGCCAGTTTTGATCGGTAACGCTGGGATTTTCTCAGTCTGACTCATCGTGTATAAAACGAATCAGACCACCCAGGGCTTCAACCACAGTCTGTGCCCTGACGGCTGCCCGATCGCCCTTAAATAGGAAACGCTCGGTCCGCAGGGCACCTGATCTTTGTGCCCAAGACACAAACACCGTGCCGACAGGCTTTTCAGCGCTACCGCCGTCCGGACCCGCAACACCGGTCACCGCAACGGCGACGTCGGCCGGACTGTGATCCAGACCACCGCGCGCCATGGCCCGAGCTACCGGCCCACTTACAGCACCATTTTCAATGATCAGCAGATCCGGTACACCCACCAGTTCGTGCTTCGCCTCATTGCTGTAGGTGATAAAACCCCTTTCAAACCAATCTGAACTGCCGGCAACTGCGGTCACCGACTGAGCAATCCAGCCGCCCGTACACGACTCAACGGTGGTAAGCCGGAAATCTTGATCTTTTAACAGCTCGCCCACCTGCTCGGCCACACTAATGAGTTGGTCAGGTTGATCCTTAGACATTTGAGGCATCCAATTAAAGTATCAGGCCATGATTGTGCCAAACCTGTAGGCTCACAGGGTGAGTATGACGTTCAGACCAAGCGGCGTGGTGACCTAATATTTTCCTATGATATTCTGACGCAATGACCCGTAACACCCCCAAAATACCCCGCATCCTAACCGCCGGTACCCCTGCGCTGATCCTCGCCCTACTATTGAGCCTAGCCGGTGTTGCGATAGCCGCTGACGTCGAACGGGAGCAACGGTTGGTGGCTGAGCTTGAAGCCAGTCTATTTGATGGAAATTTACAACGACTTTCAGCTGGAAAGGTCACTTTTACTGCTGTGGAACTGGCGCCCGATAGCAAGCCAGTACGCGGAAGTATCATCCTACTGCACGGTCGAGGTGTACACGCAGACTGGCCGGACAACATCGGCCCACTGCGTATGGCACTTGCGCAAAATGGCTGGCATACGCTTTCGCTTCAGATGCCAGTCCTGGAGAAATCCGCCAAGTATTTTGACTATCTGGCAATCCTGCCAGAAGCATTCCCCCGAATTGAGGCTGGAATCAAACACATCCTGAACAGCGGTCATCATCGCCCCATCGTTTTACTTGCGCACAGTTGTGGTGCCCACATGGCCATGGCCTGGCTCGAAACAACCGCCGGAAGGCCCATCGATGCCTTCATTGGCATCGGCATGGGTGCGACTGACTATCGGCAGCCCATGCAGAGACCTTTCCCGTTTGCAAGACTCAAGATCCCGGTGCTTGATATTTATGGCTCCGAAGACTACCCCGCGGTACACCGCCTGGCACCAATTCGTCTGGAGAAAATCCAACTGGGCGGCCACCTTGGTTCGACCCAGGTGGTTGTCGATGGCGCCGACCACGACTTCACAGCCTATACCGGTGCGATGGCCCAACTCATTTCTAGATGGCTGGATTCACTGACGTTTTAGTCGTAAGGATCGTCCCGAAACTACCGTTCAGGCACGTGCGCTGGGACCATAAGCAAGGTACATCAGATCATTTTGTGCAAATCGTTCATAACGAAGAGCATGCACATCGATCGGTGGCGGTTGCTCCAGAACCATCGCTGAAATAATTTCTCCTATGGCAGGCGACAACTTGAGACCGTGCCCTGAGAACCCCATTGCCAGGCACAGGCCCTCAATACCCGGTGCCCAGCCGAGTATTGGATGAAAGTCCGGCGTCACATCATAGGCTCCGCTGACGTTGGATAACACTGAAAAGTCCTTCAGCTGTGGAATACGCTCTTGAAACGCACGGCTGATTCGCTGGTGGTGACTCTGGTATTCCTGGTCAGAAACCTCTAGCACCGGATCATCAATCAAAACAGGCGCTGGTGGGTAAGCTGCGACCAGCATACTGTGACCCCAATGCGGGCGCATCACCACATTGGAAACACCATCAGTGACACATCCTGAAATCGCTGACACCTGCTGAAGGATATCGATGTAGCTCATATCAAGACGATGTCTCTCCATCGGTACCTGCAAACCCAGATCACTCAACAGCTCTCTTCCCCAGGCGCCCGTTGCGTTTACAACAATAGGGGCCTGAATAAATCCGCTGTCGGTGACTACGCCGGAGACCCGACCGGAGTGCGTCTCTATTGCGCTCACCAACAGCGGCGTCATCACCCTCACACCCCCAGCCTGCGCAGCCCCAAGCCAGCTGAGTACCATCCGTGTCACATCGATATAACCACCATTGGGTTCGTAGCAACCCCCTGTCAGCCCATCGACAGTCAGGCCAGGCTCGATATGCTTGATCTCATCAGGTTCTACAAGCCGGGTGTCTACACCCAGTCGCTGACCCAGTTTGACATTCCGTCTGAGCCCCTCGATCTGATTAGCCGCCACCAATAGCATGTAACCCATCCGGACGTAACCGGGATCGCCATAACCTACTTTTCCGCTCCAGTTTTTGAAGGTGTCGAAGCCGCGAATCGAGAGTTCAACCATCAGCTCATTCGAATAGTGTTGTCGGATCTGACCGAAAGTACGCCCCGACATGCCCCCCACCGGCTGCCGAGCATCGACTACGATGATCTGCTTATCGGTCTGACGGCTGAGCTGGAATGCGATACTGGCACCCATGATACCGGCACCAATAATAATGATGTCGGCACGGGCAATCGTAGGATGATCCGGCATCAGAATGTCTGGGAATCGCTTAGATGACGGAACTGAGCCGCCGGCATAAGCACGGCTTCACATGAGGGCAAGCAGGTCTCCCCGAAGAATGGCGTCCCCAAGGGGATTCGAACCCCTGTTGCCGCCGTGAAAGGGCGGTGTCCTAGGCCAACTAGACGATGGGGACGGGACTTGGTGGAGCCGGACGGGATCGAACCGACGACCTCGTGAATGCCATTCACGCGCTCTCCCAACTGAGCTACGGCCCCGCAAAAGCGCGGTATTTTGCGCTCTAAGACATTGACGGTCAAGCATTTGCCGCCGTGCGACGATCGATGAACACAAGCGCACGATCGATCCGTTCAAGGGTTCTTGCTTTGCCCACAAGCAGCAATGTCTCGTCAATCGGCGGCGTTGCCGCAGTTCCGGACACCGCGACGCGCAGCGGTTGTGCCAGCTTACCCAGTTTGGCATCGTAATCCTCTACGGTTGCGATCACCTGTGCGTGGATCAACTCAGCGCGCCAGGGCTCTACCACCGACAAGCGACTGCGTACATCAGCTAACATATCACGCACGATGGGGCGGAGATGCTTCTGCGCTGCTTTGGTGTCGTAGTCTTCAAAATCAGAGAAAAAATATTCAGACTTATCTGCCATTTCACCGAGAGTTTGTGCTCTTTCTCTAAGTGCGCTCACCACATCATCAACCGGTGGCCCACCGGACACGTCTATACCGCGACCCTTGAGCCGATCTGAAAGTAAAGCCACCAACTGAGCCGAATCAGATGCTTTGATGTAGTGCTGATTGAGCCACTTGAGTTTATCGCTATCAAAAGACGATGCGGCACGATTGACGTTCTGAATATCAAAACTGCTGATCATTTCATCGAGTGAAAAAATCTCCTGATCACCGGATGACCACCCCAGCCTGACCAGGTAATTCCGCATGGCTTCCGGCAGAAAACCTTCATCACGGTATTGCAGTACGCTGACGGCACCATGGCGTTTGGAAAGACGCTGCCCATCCCCACCCACGATCATGGGAACATGCGCAAACACCGGCAGCGCTGCGCCGAGGGCCTTAAATATATTGATCTGGCGCGGCGTGTTGTTGACGTGATCATCCCCCCGGATCACGTGTGTGATCTCCATGTCAATATCATCCACCACTACGGCAAAGTTGTACGTAGGCCCACCATTCGTCCTGGCGATGACCAGATCATCCAACTCATCATTACTGATGACGACCTTCCCTCGTATCGCATCATCAAACGCCACTGACCCCTGGAGGGGATTCTTGAATCGTATTACCGGTCGTGCATCCGGTCGTTCAGGATTATGCCGATCTCGGCAGTGGCGGTTGTAGCGTGGCTTGATGCCCTGGGCCCGCTGTTCCTCACGTATTTTATCCAGCTCTTCTTTGGTGCAATAACAGCGGTAGGCCTTCCCGGCATCCAGCAGTTGATCGATGACTTTCTGGTAACGCTCAAGACGGCCGGTCTGATAGATCGGACCTTCATCGTAATCCAACCCCATCCAGGCCATCCCGTCCAGAATCGCCTGGACCGATTCATCGGTTGACCGTTCTCTATCCGTATCTTCGATTCGCAGGATAAAGGTGCCGCCACAGTGACGGGCGTACAGCCAGTTAAACAAAGCGGTACGGACACCACCGATATGGAGGTAGCCTGTAGGGCTGGGGGCAAAACGGGTACGAACAGACATCAGTATGGATCTCTTGCTATTCAGCGCACGAACCTAATTATAATAAGTTGCCTGGGAGCCGGTCTTTTCAGATTCCGGCTGTTGCTGGGGCGCGTAGCTCAGGGGGAGAGCACTGTCTTCACACGGCAGGGGTCGCTGGTTCAAATCCAGCCGCGCCCACCATATTTATCCTATGTTTACAGGACTTTCTACAGTTAGTAACGCCTGTTCCATCTGCAACTCAATGGTCACTGTGACCAGAATGTGACCGAAACTTCTCCAACTTGCGTACCGCGTCGTGAATATCTGCTTGATCGCTGTGCATATAGCGATCTGTCATCGTGACACTGCTGTGACCCAATAGGTCTCGAATAGTCAGCGCCGCTACACCCGACATCTGCCCTAACCAAGAGGCACACGTATGACGAAGGGTATGAAAGGTGACTCCCTCCAGCCCTACCCGTCTGCAGGCCGATCTCATTGCGGTCTTTACATCCTTGATGCGATCGCCAATCTCCGTGTTCCTAGCCCGTCGGAGATGGAAAAACACCCAAGGGGTGGATGGACAGCACTCAGATCGTATACTGGCCCGACGAATCAAGACGCCTCTAGCTGAGGGACTAAGGGGAACTCTCCGGGCCTTGGCACTTTTCGTATGACAGGCCTCGAGAATGATCTCGTTTTTCTGCCAATCAATACGATCCCACTCCAGTTCCAACAGCTCCTTTCTCCGACAGCCTGTCTGCACAGCAAGATCGATCAGGTCCACCAGGTGTGGCGCTTGTCTATCAACTGCTTTGATCAACGATGCCGCGTCTTCTCGACTCAAGAAGACAGTCTTGCCAGCTGATTCCGGGAGTCGTTTACCTTGGCAAGGGTTGGTTAAGCCCCAATCCCACTCGGTATTCGCATAGTTAATCGCGACTGACAAAAGACCTGTTTCCTTATTGCAACTCGAGGTCAATATTTTTTCCAGTCGGTGCTTCTGGTATCGAGTGATATCCGACGGCCGAAGTGTTGCAACCTCACGGTCATTGCCGAAGAACTCAAGCAGTCGATCGGCCGAATAGGCGTCCCGAACTGAACTTGCCTTTGAAGTTGTCGCTTTTAGATATTCCAACATAAGATCAGCGAGACTCCGACTGGGCCGATCACCCCAAGCCTTACCGCGAAAGGCTTCCGCCTTCCACTTAGACTCGAGGGCTACAGCTTCCCTCTTTTGCGTTGTTCCAGTAGAGACTCTAATTCGTTTACCGTTTGCGTCGGTGAACGATACCCACCAGAACGGACTTTTACTTCCCTTTTGCTTGCGCTTATATGGCATGTGCTTGCTCCTTGCACAGCCGATCCCGCGCACCTTGAATTATATCGTGTTTGGCTCTTAACCCAGTCCAAAACAGCCTGTTTGGACACGTATTTTCGACAACCGATTGACACCACTGGGAAGGCCCCCTGATCGATAAGTCTCGACACAGTTCTTTGACATACAGCAAGCTGCCGAGCTGTTTCTGATACGGTCCAAAGCAATGGCTCTTCAGGGGACGTTCCTTGCTCATCCATGATCCCCCCGAACAGCCTCAACCTTAATAAGGGGGGC
>JAKUQR010000041.1 GCA_022450155.1 Gammaproteobacteria bacterium
AAGATGACCCTTATCATCGATTCAGCTAAAGGTCTGCTGACTCTGAAGCCTGATTGCAACGCCAGGCTGGGTCGAACTCTGGCCAACAGGGACTTCGGACTGGGAGACAAGTGCAACCGCATGCTTCATGGTGTTACGGCTGATGATTTTTTCCTTGACGCGACCGGGGTTGCGTGGCTCGACGAAAATGGCAATCTGACCGAGAACGCCATCGCGCACGGCTACGACCTCGAAACAGAGTACTTATTTTACAACTATCGTGACAATGGTCAGTCGGACCGTTGGGGGGGCCGGATGGTGGCGCTGGTGGCTTAATCACTGGAGATGCTGAAGGTCGCTGCACCCAGTGGCCGCCCAAAGACTATGGCTTGCCCCATACGCATAAGGAGGATCAATAAAGACATGCGGGTATGGCCAAGATTGAAGTATATGTTTTCCCCGGCATTCTTCAACATCAAGATTCTGGGAATAATTACGATGGTCGGCGTTACGATGACGAGTTACAAAACACTAGGTGAAACACTGGCAAAAGATGCCAGGCCATTCACCCGGGCCGAACTGTACGCTTACATATCAGAGAAGACGCAGGTCTGGAGTGAAGGCCGTGTGTTTCATTCGGAGGCTGGTACTCTTCAACTCCTGTGGGAAGGCGAGTATGGCAAGGGCACATGGTCAACGGATGACAACGGGACACTGTGCTGGCACGTGTGGTCATGGGACGAGGTGCCATGCCAGGCTTTTTATCACAATGATGATGTTGTGAGCATCATCTTCAAAGGAGAAACGTCGCTCGCCCCTGAACTACAAGAAGGCAATACTCTCGTTAATCTGGCAGCAGGGACGGAATCACATGCAAAAATCGCGTTGGGGCTAGGTGAGGATTTCATCAATGTACTGTTAAAAAAGGACGAGACCACTGCTTTTCTATCTCGAAAGACAGTTATTTGGGGCCCAAGCCAGGGCCTTTTTTATTCACCTGACTTTACGCTCATGAAAATCTGGAATGGGGTACGTGCAACCGGCAAATGGAGCGTTTCGGATGAAGGCGCCGTTTGCTGGCATGTTCCGGGTTGGGGTAAAACACCGTGCGAGTCCTATTATTACAAGGGTGAGGAATTGATGGCGATTTTCGAAGGTGTACACAGCAAAGCCAGCAAGCATGTAGAGGGCAACACGATCGGTTATTTCTGACTCGCGGCGTTTTGCAAAGTTGAACTAACGACAACATGAGATGCTTACAGTTGGTCGGCCGCCAACTTTCAATTTGCTATTGTGAAATTCGAGAGTGCCAGGAATCGTTCGGGTGGCTTCTCTAAGGGCAGATTAACTGACCGAACTTTTCTCTACTGACATTGATGAATCAGCGACTTCCAATGTGGCCCTACTTCGCCTTGGCCCTGTCTAGCGGGGTGATCGGTGCAGCGTTGCTCTTTTACAACCTCGGGTCAAATGTTCCACCCAAAGAAGCGCTACACAAATTTAGCGGCACTGTTGACAAGTTGTCGATTATTGATGACTTGTCGGGTGTACAGACCGGATTCATGAAACCGATGAACTCGATACACTTCACACTTGAAGAGGGCGAAGAAATATTTCGATATCCGAGTAGTTGGCCCGGCTACACCAAAATCTATGAACAACTGTCATTTCATGTGGACGTGTGGGTGCAACGATCCGATATCGGAAATGGTGAACCTATGGTGGTCTTCCGGTTGGAACAGCAGGTCCCGGAAAACTGGATAGTGCCGCCGCTTTCCATTAGCTACGAGCGGATCGCCGAACCCCAGAGCCGCACCAGGCGTTCATACGTCCAGTTAGGCACAATCCTATTGGCGTGTTCGGCAGGTTTCTTGTTGGTCGCAGTTCTGTTGGGTGTCTGGAATCGCCGAAAAAACAGGGCCACGCTTCAGTAGTGCCAGCCCTGTTATTTCACTGGGATTTCGGTATACGGTGCACCTGCGGTACAGCAAAGGGCAAACAGCAATCGGGTGCTGAGGGAGCATTGCATGACCAACAACAAGGCTAGTTCTTAAGACAAACCCGCAGCTCCCGCACCAATCACAACAACATCAGGGCCCAAAGTACTCCTCCTCAAAGAAATCAAGCATATGTTGCACCGGGATTTCGGACTGGAAGTTTTCCTGTTCAAGTTATATATAATGCACTCCTGCTCCGCAGTGCCGAATGGTTCAGGACGAATTTCGATTCTCCAGCCTGGCACGTTCTGGATGATACTCATTGATGGAGATAATCGTACAGGTGCGACAGGCTATCCGGGTCTCCCCCCAGCTCTTTTTTTGCGAATTCGATCGCCGCCACTTCATGATCCGTCAAAATATTCAGAGCATACAGGTCTTCTTCAGGCGCTATTTTCTCCAGCGCCGTGAAATCATCAAGATAGCCAGGGTACCGGTTCACGATGTACGTCATAAGCTCGAACCAGTCGAACGATTCATGACGCCCCACATAACTCTCTCCCTGTGTTTTTAGTTCCGATTCATCCCTTGGAACCAAATCATATTTATTAAGTAATGGTACAACAGACTCTGCGGCACGGCGCTCTACCCTGGCGAGTAATGTTAGCTTTTCCTTCTCTTCAAAATGATCAACCAGCCCGTAGAAATAAGCTTCCCCCATAATTTCATCTTCGTAATAGGATAGTAACGTCTTCAGGTATTTATCTGTTGTTCTCATCATTCAGGTCAACCATTTTCAAAAAACACCCTGTCATACTTGTCACAAATAAGATTACGCACAAGGGCTTTGATCGTTACCTTTATCGGGGAGACAGAAGACTGTTTAATCTGGAATAAGCTAAGTGTCCTGCGCCTGCTCATGAAACATTTTTGATTTGCGGCAGGCGGTAAAACCTGGGAATAAGGCTGATTACAAAAAAAAGACCTGCGACGATCACCAGTGTCAGAGGCAGGCCGTAAGGGTTCCACAGGTCCATACTGGCTCCCCCCAACAGTGGACCGACAAATGCCCCCGCACCCCAGAACACTCCAAATGCGGCCATGGCGGTAGCCAGTTCCACACCCTTGAACCACTTCCCGGCGAGAATCATGGTAACCGTATATACACCGGCAAAAAGCCCCCACCACAGAAACAGCGTTGTCCATAAAAGAAATGGCATATCCACAGAGAACGGCCAAGCCACAGCACCGGCCAAGCCGGCCAGAGCACACGCTACTAACACCTTGCGTGGATCAAAGTGATCAGCTGCCCAGCCGATGGGAATCTGCAGTAAGGCGCCACCAGCGGCACCAACGAACAGCATCAAAGTTGCAGAAGACTCCGTCATCCCAACCCGTAATCCGTAGACTGGTATCAGGCTGGTAGTGGTAATTTCCATGAAAGCCACCACAAAGCAGGCCAGCGCCAGCAGCGGTGCCACAAAGACAAAACTAACCACCCCAAAACTCGGCTTGTCGCTAGAAGCAGGGGCATAGCGTCCAGCCCATAACACCGGAAATCCAGCCAGGACCATCAAGCCAATGCCGACAAGAAACGGTAGTGTGCCTTGTCTGCCCGTCACTGACAGAATCAAAGGCCCAAGCGCAAAACTCAACGCCAGCGTGGTGTTGTAAAAACCCATGACGCGTCCGTGGTGCACACGGGGTGTTATCTCGATTATCCATGTCTCGGTCACAACAAACAGCACTGAACCCACGAGCCCGCCCAAGAACCGGATTACAAACCACGCTACGATCGACTGGGTACTCATGAGAGCGAAAATGAGGACGATCTCAAAAAACACCCCGCCAAGCAGAAGGCTGCGTCCTTCCAGGTGTCTCATAAACCGCGGAACAGCAAAAGAGCCGATTATGATGCCCGCGGAAGCCACCATGGCCAACGCACCGATCAGTGTACTGCTGGCATTACGTGCTTCCAGGATCAGCGATAGTAACGGTGTAAATAGACTGATCGTGATGCCGTATATGGAAAGGCACCCAATTAATGCAGCCAGGGTCAGTGCACGTTCGCGGGTCCAAACTGGTTCACTGGTCGATTGGGTCAGCATCGGACAACAGCACTCATATTATTAGTACCTCCATGATTTGAGTCCCCAAAACTGAGTAGATCAGCTCCGCGAACAATCACTGAGTGGATCCAGCCAAAGGACAATGCCCGACCGAGCCGCCTGATGCCATGATAGTGCGGAGTCACCGTCTCAATCACTCTATCAGGTAAACCACCCTCAATACAAATCCCGCTATCCTCAACATACACGCACGTGGCCTGAATAGCGCTCTCTTTGTCCATTCCATAACCTATCACGTTGATCAATAGTTGCAAGATAGCCTTTCGAATCTGCCGGGACCCATTGGAGACGGTTGCCAGCAGTGCACCGTTCACCTGCCGGGTTATGGTCGGCGCCATCATTGAACTCATGCTACTCCGCTTGTGGGTAGTGGACGACACCACGGGGATTAAGGTCAACCTCGCCGAGCATGTTGTTAGGCATCACTCCATAGCCCGGGACGATCGCGCCACAGCCCTCCCCATTTTCGTTTAATGTATCTCGCAGCTTGATTTGCCGATTCTCGACCACTATAGAGACCACCATTAACCGAACCCCACTGAACTCTGTGAGTTGCCTCGCCGGAGAAAAATAGTTTATCTGCCAGTGTTTCTCGCAACACTGCGCGCATCGGCTGCTTACCCGGTTTAGCCGCAGAATAAGCACCTTCATAAAAAGGAATTTGACCACAGGCTGTCGCATAACCTTTAATAAACTTCTTCTCTATGTCATTGCCCAACATGCTTTTCATGCCATCTAAACCATAAGCTATGGCTGTATCAATCGTTTCTTTTTCTAAAGCTTTAGCCTGGTCCCCACCGACATAGCCATAAACCAAATTTGTGTTATTTAAATTAGCAAGATACCCCACACCATCTTCATCATGCTGCTGTTTATAAACATAAGTATCTGCACCAAAATTAAACACGTCATCGGTAAAATGTAGGCCAATATAATTCATTACCGCCATATCAATGCCATCAATGGCTTCTTGTTTTTCAACCGGTAACTCTGGCGTAAATTTAATATGATTAGCCGCCAATACGCCTACTGACACCGTTAGAATTGCCGCCTTAGCTTTGATGGTGCCGGCTTGCCAGGTAACTACCTTAACGCCATCCCCTTGCCAGTTGATTTCTTTAACCGCAGTGGCTAATGCCACAGGCACATCTTGGCCGTAGTGTGCCACCACTGAGCCATAACCTTCTGCACAAAACCAATCGTCACCACCTATGCTATTCCACCAATCTTTTGGCGACCAATCTTTGGAGTTTTCCGCCATATTCCAAACACCATAATCGGATGCGACGGTATAACCCCAAGGACTTTGAAAAAAATCCTCACCTAAAGCAGTGCGTGCATTATCGTCATCACCGGCTACACCATTTAAAACAGAGTCTCTAATTTTATTTTTAAATGCCTTGTCGGTTCTTCTTAGGTCAGCAAGTTCATCTTCAGTTGCTTCGCGCTTACCTACAAAATATTTCTGTTTATCAAGATCTTCATAAATATTAAAACCATTGTCTTTTGCATAATTGATCAATGGATTTTTTCGCGAAATCATCATCCAATGTGCATGAGTATCAAACGGCACACCGAATATAGAGTTATTTGTATGAACACGACCACCAATACGGTAATTAGCTTCTACCACCACAAAGCTAATACCTTTATCATGCAACGTTTTAGCTGCCTCTAAGCCAGCAACACCCGCACCAATAATCACCACATCAGGGTTGGTGACCGTATTACCCAACACAATACGAGGAACCAACATTGATGCTGCTATTGCCTTTAATAGAAAACGGCGTTGCAGTTGAAATTTCTCACTCATAACAAAGGCCCTCTTTTTTATTCATTACTATAAAGTGACCTGGCCCCTTCAAGTGGTCCAGGTTGAATGTTAGTTCATCATCGAAATTGGTTCCACTTTTAATACCGATTCAGGAGCACCTACGGAACAGATATCGACTTCGTTACTGGGCACCTGTTAAAGGAAAAAGTCCGTCGGGATCTGATCGTCACCGATGGTTGGGCCGGCGATATACCTACTGCCCACGCTCGCGAACTTAACAAGCTCAGGGTCCATGTCAACAGCCTTTCGCACTGAGAGTAAAAGAATTATAAATACCCTGCTTTCCCTGCCGATCGAGGAGACGGGGTACTAGTTTACAGCAGCCGTATTGCCGGTTCCTCGTAGACCCGGACTTCCACTTCATCACCTGCCTTGATGACACCGGGCACATCGACAATGCCGACCACCCCTCGGCGGCCTACTGCTGGCCGCAACCATGCAGTAGTGGTCAGTGGCTCACCTGAACGTGTGACATGCTTTGCCACAATTTGAGCCCCCATCTCGGCGCATGGCGGGTTGTATCCTTCCACCAGCAACACCGCCCCGGAAGGAAACAACAGTTTGGTACCTTTCGGCAACAGGGAAAATTCAGGGATGCCCTCGACGCACAGGTTGGCGCCCAACGTGTCGGGCGACAGCGGCTCGGTTAGTGTTAGGCGTTCAGTAATGTGAGCCAGTTCTTCGACTGAAACACCTGACCACTGGCGTTCGTTGCGGCGTACCGTACCAGCAGATTCCCAATCCCCTTTCCAGGCTTTCCGGGTGAGGCCCTGATGCTTGTCACCGGCAAAACCTCCGATTTCGGCAGTCAGTGATCCCCGGGTGTCCTTGCTAAGGTCTTCGTTGTTGCCCATGTGCACCGAGACCACTTTTCCTGCCATGGTCTTGCCAATAAATTTCTTCATCTATTTTCCTTGAACGTGAATGCCCGCAGGTGCCGTCATTCGAACCTGAGTGGCACATCCGGATCTGGTTCCGTATCGAATTCTCGCGCGTAGCGATGACCCGCGTAGACTGCAGAGGCAATAATGGCCGGCGCATCACAGTCACCGATTCTCCGCAATGAACTGAACGGGGTTTGCGCCCCACTCTCTATGCGTTGCTTCAAGGCTTGGTACAGTTCGTCTCTGGGGCTGCGTGCGGTCACCATGATGAGTGCATCGGCTTCAATTGACTGTTGTCGTCCAGTATGGATACAGCAAATCGTCACCTCCCGGCCGTCGTAGGCGAGCAGGCGATGGGTTGTTTTGATCTCGATCCCTAGCTCCAGCAAATGTTTCTGTACCTGATACCGCTCAGAGGTGTATTCACACCAGGCAGAGACAACATCTTCTGGCGTAACCACAGTAACCGGTACGTTCTCGAGGCGCACCCGCTCGGCAATGACGCCACCCATATAAAAACTGTCGTCATCGAAAATCACCGTAGGCCCATCGGGCAGGCGGCCTGCCATGACATCGTCAGGGGTTAAGATCGTGGCGCTTTGGCTCAGGGTTGTGAGCGGCTGCGGGTGATTGCGTCCGAAGCCATCGGCTCTCCAGGTTGCACCGGTCGCGATAACCACATGATCCGCTTCTACCGGGTGATTGCGATGCTCCGGCCATTCAAGCACGTCATCGACGCTGAGATCGCTTTCCAGGAAAACTTCCACGTTGGGCATGGTGTCGAACTGCTGTAGCCGGTAGTCTCGTACCCGCAGCCATTCGCTGAGACCAGGCAACGTGGATTCGCGAGCCACGCGGCCGCCGAGCTGGCGTGTCGCCTCCGCTAAGGTCACCAGGTATCCGCGCTGGCCCAGCGCTCGGGCCGCCTCCAGTCCTGCCGGTCCGGCGCCAACCACCAATACACTAGATTCGGAGCCCTTCTTGGCAATGAATTCCGGATGCCAACCGCGGCGCCATTCTTCACCTATGGCTGGATTCTGCGTGCAGCGGATCGGTACGCCCAAGCCATCACCAGTGTAACAGATATTGCAGCCGATGCATTCGCGAATTTCGTCAAGGCGTCCTTCCTCGATCTTTCTCGGCAGAAATGGATCTGCAATAGAAGGCCGTGCGGCCCCTATGAAATCCACAACCCCGCGTTTAACCTGTGAGGCCATCGTGTCTGGTGAGGTAAAGCGTCCCACGGTGACCACGGGTTTGGTGGTAACGGATTTGACGAAGGACATGTGCTCTTCCAGGGAGCCTTCCTTGACGAATCGCGAGACACCCATCTCGTGGTTGTAGTCATTGATGTTGATGTCCCATAGGTCCGGCAACTCCGCCAGCATCTCCAGCCTGTCTCGTCTCTCGTTCGTAAGTGACGGATCTTCGCCGTCGTCGCCACCAACCGAATAGCGTACTGCAACGGCACACCGGTCCCCCACAGCGTCTTTGGTATCCTCAATCAATTCTCGCAGCAGGCGTGCTCGATTTTCCATCGATCCGCCGTACTCGTCACCGCGGGTGTTGGTGCAGGCTGAGAGAAAATTTGACAGCAAATACCCATGGGTAGCATACACATACACCACATCAAAGCCCGCCTCCTTGGCTCGCAATGCGGCATTTCTATGCCATCTCCGGAGCTCGCGAATATCGGACTTGTCCATGGTTCGACTCTGATAGGGATGCCCCTGGATGTTTGGCATACTCACCACATCCATGGAGACCTCACGGGTGTAGAGGTTTGCCGTGCTGGCCCCGCCTACCCAAAGTTCGACACCGGCAAGCGCGCCGTGACGGTGCACCGCCTCGGTCATCAAGGCGTGGTCCTTTATGTCGTCGTTGTTCCACAAGGATGCATTCGGATGGGGGAGGTCGTCGGATGTAGGGTGGATGGAACAGTACTCGGTACACACCACACCCCATCCACCTTCGGCCTTAATTCCCCGCAATGCCGCCAACATGTGTGGGCGAAGCCTACCAAGGCCGGTGCAATGGGGTACTTGATAGAAGCGGTTTTTGGCTGTTACGGGACCGATTTCAACAGGCTCAAACAGCAGGTCATAGCGTTTGTCGCGCATAGTTCTGTGTCTCTTGTTATCTACGTCGAACATGGTAATTGCTGGCACTCACCGTTGCTCGCTCAATCACGCGGGAGCAGGATCAGTGATTCGTCGGCCCACGAGAGCCAAACGATGCTTTGGCGGTCAAGAGACTGGTCACTATTCGCTCCGGTCTCTGCTATCGCGACGGCGAATGGCTTCTCACAGCCGTCTACCGACACATAAAAGTGGTCTCGATCGCCCAGGTAGGCCGAGGTCTTTATGGTGCCCTGTACAGCTCCGAGACCGTCCGACCTTCGCTCTGCGGACAGAATCAACTTTTCGGGACGGATCGCGACAATGATATTTGCGCCCTTTTGCACAAAGTCTGAGCTCGCCGGGGCCGTGATTTTGCCTAATCCGGTGGAATCGAGTACCGCTTCGCCGTTGCGTACATCCATCACCTGGGCCTCGACAAAGTTCATCTGTCCGATGAAGTCTGCGACCTCGACGCTTACCGGATGGTTGTAAAGATCTTTGGGCGACGCGACTTGCAGCGCTTTCCCGCGTGTCATTACGGCAATACGGGTCGACAAGGACAGCGCCTCTTCCTGGTCGTGGGTCACAAAGATGAAGGTAATGCCCACCGACTCCTGCAACGCCCGCAGTTCCAGCTGCATTTCTTCTCGAAGCTTTTTGTCGAGCGCCCCCAGTGGTTCGTCAAGCAACAGCACCTTTGGCCTTTTGATCAGGGCCCGTGCGAGTGCCACGCGTTGGCGTTCGCCTCCAGACAGTTCGTTGGAGCGACGGTTACCGAAGCCCGGCAGTTTGACCATTTCCAGAGCCTCTTCGACGCGCCGCCCCACCTCGGCCTTTTCGATCTTGTCGTACCGTAGTCCGTAGGCAAGGTTCGCGCGGACGTTGAGGTGCGGGAAGATGGCGTAGTTTTGAAACACCATGTTGGTCGGGCGGTGGTGTGGCGGCACCTCGGACATAGGTGCGCCGTCTATATAGATCTCACCGGTGGTCGGCGACTCAAAGCCGGCCAGCATTCTGAGCAAGGTGGTTTTGCCACAACCAGAGGGACCGAGCAGCGAGAAGAATTCGCCGCTGCTGATAGTGAAACTGAGGTGATCGACTGCCACCACCGAGCCGAAGTGCTTGGACACGTCAGTTAAACTGACAAAATCGTTGTTGCTGGTCATGGATCAGATACCTGGCTGAGTTTTTTCGACCCTGTAGCGCCGCAACCACTGAGAGATGAATACCACCACAAAGGAAACCACGAGGATAAGCGAGCCGAGCGCCAGCACCCCCGGCAACCTGAAGGGGAACCGCAGTTGGCTCCAGATAAAGATCGGCAGCGTGGGATCAGTGCCAGCGAGGAAGTACGCCATGATGAACTCGTCGAAGGAAATGGTGAAACACAGTAAAAAGCTCGCCAGCACCCCCGGGAATACCAAAGGCAAGGTCACACGCCAGAAGGTCGACAATGGGCTGGCGCCAAGATCCACGGACGCCTCCTCCAAGGCTTGGTCGAATCCTTCGAAACGGGCAATTAAGGTCGCCATGGCGAACGGCACAGAGATCAGCACATGGGCCATGGTGACGGTGTACAAGGACAGATCAAATCCCAGCCGAGTAATAAGAATCAGCAGTGCGACGCCCATAATTATGTACGGAACAACCATCGGCAACATAATCACGAATATGATTGGCTTCTCACCTGGAATCCGGTAACGGGTCACCGCCTTGGCACCCAAGAGCCCCAGCAGTGTAGCGATTGCCGCACTCACGCAGGCGACGTTGAGCGAATTGTTCAGTGCGGCCCACATCGGCTGGTTGTTGAACATCTCCACATACCATTTAGTGGTGAACCCCTTGAGTGGAAAAGCGATGTAGATATTGTCGTTGAACGAGAACATCGGCAGGAACAGCACTGGAATGTAAAGGAATCCGAGGTAGAGGATCGCGTAAAAGTACAACGCTCGGCTGGGGCGGTCGATGTAAGCAACTTCGGTCATGCGATTTTCTCCGTAATCTTGCGGGTCAACCAAATGTAGAGCAGTGAAATGGCTGCGACGACCACCATCATATCGATCGCTAAGGCTGCGCCCATTGGCCAGTTGTTTACCAGCCCGAACTGGGCCTGGATAAGGTTTGCGATCATGAGCCCGTCAGGGCCGCCGACCAGGGTCGGTGTCACGTAGTCACCAACAGTGGGGATAAATATCATCAGCGTGGCGGCGATAACACCTGGCATCGACAACGGCAGGGTGACTCCTAGAAAACGTTTCACTGGGCCATCGCCTAGATCGGTGGCCGCTTCGAGCAGGGATCGATCTATCTTCTCCAGCGAGATATAGATCGGCAAGATTGCGAATGCGGCCCAGGCGTGCGCCAGGGTGATCACCACGGCTGTGGGACTGTAAAGCAAAAATGCCAAAGGCTCCTCGATGAGACCGAGTCCTTTAAGGCCCGAGTTGATGACGCCATTGTAGCCCAAGATGACTTTCCACGCAAAGACCCGTAACAAATAGCTGGTAAAAAACGGCACTGTCATCAGGATAATCCAGGTCATCTTGTGCTTGTGAACGTGAAAGGCCACATAGTACGCCATCGGGTAAGACACCAACACTGTAACGACGGCGCACGTCCCAGAGATGGCGAGCGATCGAAGCAGCAAGCCTTGATAAAGCGGCTGCTCGACGGCCTCCCCGTAGTTGGCGAGCGTAAACGTGGTATCGAATTCAAAGCCGATTTGTGCCCAGAAACTAATAGTCACCATGATTCCGAACGGGATGAGCATAGTGAGGCCCATCACCAGTAGCGTGGGTGAGAGCAGTGCGAACCCCTTCAACGCGTCGCTGCGCAGATACCAGGCATACAACCGTCTACCCCAGCTCGTTGGACTTGGCGCGAGTGCCGAGACTTCTATCGTAGTTTCATTCACAGGCGCTCCTGTGGCTCGATGAGATTCCGGGCTGTTTTCATACTTCCTTCAGGCTTCATTACATTTGCAGATCAATATAACAAACAAATAATGGGAAAACAACAAGAATTCAGTTTCGTGTCCTTCTGCGTGTTTCTGTGGCAATAATCAATTACCAGTTATCAATGTTCATTACTCACTGTTCATTGCTCACTGTTTCCACGTGTTTCCACGTCCTAAAAATAATCATCCGTGAATCGTTCAATCTGGTGCATACGTTCATACAAAATGGATACGATACCGACAGCACCGTTGCACAATTGGTCTGAGTGAACATCTTGGCAGAAATGAGTCTAACTACTTTATGTATTGAGGGGTGGGGCCTTGGTGCGGGTGTGCCCCAGCCTCTGCATCTGGATCAGGCCTGTATCTTGATGCGCGGGCAGAATTCATGTATAATATTGTATTACCTTGAATTTGATTTTCCAATTGACCCGATAACATTGTTAGGAATATCAAGTCCAGGTTATTTTGATGTTTTCCAAAAACAGCACCTCACCTACTATTACACAACAATCAGATTACGAAGATATGCTGGACACCATCAAGAGTTTTTTCAGAGAACGTCTGCATTTTGCCAAGTCAAAAGGAATTCTGAAAAAACAAATTGTGCTTGATCCGGGAATGGGGTTTTTTATCAGTGGTGCTACAAAATACGGTTTTGTGGTCATCAGGAGAATTTCAGAACTGCATGAATTTGATTTGCCTTTGCTACTCGGGACTTCCAGAAAATATTTTCTTGCCGGCGTCTCCAAGGGGGCATCTTAAATTTTACGGAACGCGACATTACGGGTGCGTCCGTTTCCAGTAAGCACTCTGGCAAGGCGTTTCATTTCTTCGTTTTCATGAAGTCGAGTAGGGATGTCTCCTGATTGAATCAATAGAGTCTATGAAAAGAAACGCAGGCAATTAGTTAAGAAGATTGAACTCGAAGAGAACGGTTTGCGGTTAGTCTGACAAGACGAATTTCTCTTGACAACTGAGAGTAACATTATAAAATTATGCAGAATGGATCGAGAGCTATTTGAAACTGATCTCAGGCAGACCCTTTCTCCTTCAAAATCCACTCCAAGAGAAATTGCTCAAAGGGAAGTCCATTTTAAGAGACTGCAATCTTGATGAAGCGAAATTAATCATGAATATACACATTCCAAGCTCCGAACTCAAACCACCCCCAAATTGGGATCGTTCTGGGTTACCATCCTGGACATATTTCAACGAGGAGTTATTTGAACTGGAAGCTGAAGAACTTTTCCGGAAACACTGGCAAATCGCTTGTCACACGAGCGACATTCCTAAACAGGGTAGCTACATAACCTTTGATCTGGTGGGAGAGCGGGCTTTAATTATTCGGGATGAAGAGAATGAGATCCGGGCCTTTCACAACTTCTGTAGACATCGTGGTTCACGTGTGCTCGACTCAGCAGAGGGCAGGTGCAAGAGTGTAATCAGCTGTCCGTTTCACGGCTGGTCCTATAACTTAGATGGTAGTCTGCGTGGTGTAGCCAAAGCGAGTACTTTCCCGGTACTTGATCCCGAGAAATGGGGGCTTAAGCCGCTCGAAATGGAGATTTGGCACGGCTTCGTGTTTGTGCGCTTCAAGCCAGGGCTCCAGCCTTCTGTAGCAAATTTGCTTGATAGGTTTGATGAGGAAGTCTCTAGATACCACCATGTAGACCTTTTGCAGACGTCTCCAATAGGGTGTACTTCTCCGGAAAACATCAACTGGAAGTCTATCAGGGATGTGGACAATGAGGGCTACCATGTACCCCGGGCTCATCCCAGCCTGAATGATTTATATGGGAAAAACTACTATGATGAACCATTCGTAAACGGAGTTTCCCGTTCTTATGCCCCTTTTAATGAAGGGTCTGGAAAGCTCTGGAGCGTGCTTCATTACAAAAAAATGATTGACCAGTTTACTTCTCCATACAATGAACTTCCAAGGGCGTGGCTGTACATAGGTATATTCCCTAATTTCGTTTTGGGATTCTATCCCGACTCGGTGAATTTTTATCAGGAAATTCCCTTTTCGGTCAAAGAGACTGCAATCAGGGGTTCCACATATAAGCGTACAGACGAGAACAGAACAATGCGACTGGCTCGCTATTTATCAGAGCGTATTGATGCGACAGCTATAGTCGAGGACAGGCAGTTGAGCATCATATGGTATGAAGCCATGAAGTCTTGTACATATGAAGGTATCATGCTTTCTGATCTAGAGTATGGAGTGCGAACCCACCACGATGCCCTTCGTGAAATCCTCCCTGTGATGTCTCAGGAAATAGAGCCACCCAGAGGCACGGTAGCAGAAAGTAACAATTCGGTCCGAAAATTATCCCCAAATGAGGCATGATGGATCGAGTAAAAAATTGGTTTAGCAGTGATTCCAGCCGCGGACTTTCTCTGATTGGGCTACCGTTTGGCTTTTCTTTGCTGTTGCTTGCAGCACCAATGCTCCTGATTTTTTTTCTGGGTTTCTGGACACAGGATTATCTCGTTCTTGACCGCAGTTTTAGTCCGGATAATTACATTGAAGCATGGACAGAGCCTATATATAGAGATCTAATGCTATAGATTTTCTAATCAAATTAAATAAAATACTTTCATTCAGAG
>JAKUQR010000042.1 GCA_022450155.1 Gammaproteobacteria bacterium
CTCTGTATTCGTCGTAAGTAGATGCCGGTATTGTGCCTGGCAATCAATTGCCTATTGCCGGTCTTGCCATCGACCGTCATCTGCAGGAATCTTTCTCCTTTACGGTTGATAAACCACTGGATATGCCGCCATTTAAGGTTCATCGCTTCAGTACCATGGCGCATCCCGGTATTGGCGAGGATCAGGACATAATCGCGCAATAACTCACGCATCATCTGGCTGCGCCGGGATTTACCCGTCTTCGCCCACTCGCGCATACGCCGGGTCAAAAGCCGATATTCCTCAAAGCTAAAGGCCGGCCGGGCCTCTGACTTCTTGCCCTTGTTCTGTAAGGCGGGCAGGGTGGATTGGGTGATCCAGCCGTGTTGCAGGGCGATATCAAAGACCCGGGCGAGTGCCACATTGTGGGTGGTGATGGTACTGGCGGCGGGCTCCTTGCCCATCTTTTGCCGTCGCCAGGCTTCATATCGATTGAGTTTCTCTGGGGTGATCGAATCGACCCCGTGCTTGCCAAAGAAGGGGATGAGAAAGTTATGGATCACGCCGATATAGGCGCTATAGACCACTTTGCCTCGGCCATGGCGAAGTTCTTCTTCCATCGCTTGAATGGAAGCTTTAGCGACCGAGGCAAACTTACGGGTGCTTTGGGGGAGTTTGTTCTGGGCTTTGACCCTCGCTTCGTAGTAAAGGACTGTGGCTCTATCTACTGCCTCGTCAATATCCCCTGTTTTGGTCGATACCCGATGCCAGGTGCCGTCATCCAAGTGCAGACGGGCCTGCCAGACAGCACTGCGCGCTCGTTTATAAACGACAACAGTGTTTTCTAATAACGAGTGGGATTCAGCCATCTACACACTATACACAAGGTGTGCATGGTGTGCTAAGAGTGTGCAACAACGAAAAACAATACAAAATGACTTAAGTCATTGATAAATGGTGGGCCCGGAAGGACTTGAACCTTCGACCAATGGATTATGAGTCCACTGCTCTTGTTGTTTCTGTAGTCTAGAAGTCTAGCAATATCAACACATCCAAGCACCTCAACCCTGCGCTTGGTTGCCTTGAATGGACTGGAATAGTCAGGAATGGACCTGAGTTAGGTACATTTTAGGTACAGTGGGTACTTAACGAACCCTAAAGAAAATTGAACGTGACTTATCGCGACCAGGTGTACTTTGATTTCCAGCCAGAGACTGAGATTCCGTTCTCCGAGGCCGAATTCGAGAACCGATTGTTGCGAGTACGCGCGAAGATGGCGCAAGACGGCATTGACTGTCTACTGCTCACCTCACCGGAAAGTATGTATTACATGAGTGGCTATATCTGTATGTGGTATCACACTGAGAGTCCCGTCGAGTGGCCGCCTTCCAATGGTATCGCGGTGCACGTGGACCACGACCGGTTCATCCACTTTGAAACTGAGCGAGAGGCAGTCCTGACCCGCACGTTCACCGTATCGAAGGACACACGGTATTTCCCAAAGGACAGCTACCGCGATGGAACGCGATTTATCGTCGGTGAGCTAAAAGCTGAAGGCTGGCTAAAAGGCAGGGTCGGTATGGAATTCTGGGCCATGCAGCCGAATCGGGTGATCAGTCAGAAGATACAAACTCAATTCGAGGCCGCCGGTGCTGAAGTTGTCGACGGGAGTCACGTCTTAAGGGAAATTCGTTGGGTGAAGTCGCTGGCCGAAATTGAGTGTCTTGAAGAGTCATGCCGGATCGCGACTGCTGGGCTCAATGCGGCGCGCGAAGTCATTCGGCCCGGCGTTACCGAACTCGAAGTGCAAGGCGAGGTAATCCGAGCGCTGTGTGCGGCTGGTGGTGAGTTACAGGCGATGATGATGCCGGTTCTGTCCGGTGGAAAATCAAATGCGGCTCACGCTGTCGCCACGCGAAAGAAGATTAAAGCCGGAGAGACAGTTGCAGTCGACGTTGCTGGCGTCCACAAGCGCTACCATATGAATGCGGCCCGCACTTTCAGCGTCGGCGAACCGGCAAAGGACGTTGCAGCTAAAGCGAGTCTGGCGGCTGGCGTAATGAATGTGGTACGCGAGTGTATGCGTCCAAACCTCCCTGTGCGTGAGCTCAATGAGAGGGTGAAGGCTTACTACGAAGCCCACGACCTGTGGGATCAGCGTGGCTGGATCGGCGGATATGAAATGGGTATCGCGTTTCTCTCAGACTGGGTCGGCAACATGGTCTACGACCCGCTGGTGGAAAAGAACGCGGACCGGTTTTTCGAACCCGGGACCGCGGTGAATCACGAGGTCCAAATATTTCTCCCAAGGTTTAGTGGTCAGTTTTTCATGATCGAATCCTTGTTGTTCAAGCAAGACGAGGTGCGACTGGCGACGCACGACGTTCCGTATGGCCTGATTATCTGTGAGAACTAGCAGAGACCAGAAACCAGTGAGCGTAACGTACAGTTAGGTACAGTCGAAAAGAAGACCAGTGATCAGACGACGTAAGTCATTGAAAAGATGGTGGGCTCGGAAGGACTTGAACTGATCGTTAACCTATTGAATAGTTGATGTGATTTCTGTTACCCCCAAATAGTTACCGTCAAAGTACTCGTCTAAAGTGCTGGATTTGGTTGGATGGGGTTGGACCAAAGCACATTAGAAGAGATGATCTAGGTCAATTAGCGTCAGAATTGCACACCGATCCAGCGCGTATGTGACTGAATGTGACTCAAATGGACTGAAGTGGACCCCTGTTGGTCACATTCTGGTCACACCGACCTGATCAAAAAGGAACCCCTAATCCCTCTGGGATCAATCCCAGTTTTTAGTGGAACTATCCACTCCCGCGTAGTAGCGAGACATAAACGCGAACGTAATGTTGGCTTAACAGAACGCAAAACAGAGTACCTGGCTTCGAACCAGATGGTCGGGGGTTCGAATCCCTCGGGGTGCGCCAAATTTTCATTATCAGACAAATGGTTCATACCAGTTACCGAATACAGCGTGAATTTCGGAGCGGCGACAGACTTGTGCAACTTAAAGCAGTGGTTCCAAGAGATTCCATCGATTGGGAGCGTAACCGGGCAAAGGCACCACTGAATCTAGTTCATAGTTACGATACCGCACTAATCCATGGGGCGCTATGGGCAGGATGGTTCAATGTCACCCGGCATGGCGATTCTCTGTCATACATGACGCCGGGATAAGTTTATTATCCAAGCGTGGAGAATTTCAGAATACAAGTTGAGCTGCTGATCCGGCAGGCATTGGGTCCCATGATTCGGCTACTGATCCGACTCCAGATCAGCCCGAACGGGATGTCTGTTACCGGATTCTTAGTGACGATGGTCGCGGTCGGACTGTTTGTCAGCGGAATGCCGGTGGCGGCCGGTCTGATTTTTCTTTTGGGAAGCCTGTTTGATGTAATCGATGGAGAGTTGGCCCGTGTCGGCAATCGGGTTACGCCATTTGGCGCGGTCATCGACTCTTTACTTGATCGGATCAGCGAGGGTGTGCTGCTCATTGCTATTGCCTGGTACTTCGCGGATCGCGGCGAAACGGCCAGCGTGGTTATCACCGTGGCAGGAATGCTGGGGTCGGTATCCACGAGTTACGTGCGTGCCCGGGCTGAGGCGGTTGGCACGACCTGCACCGTTGGTTGGGTCACTCGCCCCGAACGAATCATGATCCTGACGTTGGGGATGATTTTCGGCCAGCTGTTTGTTGCCATCGTCATCTTGTTTGTGTTGACAACTCTGACTGTGATTCAACGAATCGTGCACGTTCATCGGATGTTACGGGAACAAAAGTTATCGTCGATAGACGAGACCGGTTCCGGTCGTTGACACCACTCGGCACGATTTACACTTTTTCCCGGTAAGGATCGGTTGTCGCGGGATCGACTGCATCCGTTTCAAGCTTGATCTGCTCTGACAGAGCATCAAAGCTTGCCTGCAAAGGGCCGGCGTATTCCAGTTTGTGACTCGCTGCGGCGGCACCGATATGGGCAGATGAATAGGGTGATAATCCCTGCAATCGGGCTGCCACATAGCCGGCCAAATACGTATCACCGCATCCGGTTGAGTCGACCGTGTTTTTTGGACGGTACGCAGGGATCTCCGACATTCCCTCAGGCGAGCAAATGCTCGATCCGTGAGATCCAGCCGTAATCAGAATTTCTCGGGGACCCCAACTCTGTAATTCTGTCAACATATCCCGGGTTGTCTGGCATCCAGTAAGAAGTCGGGCCTCCTCGATATCTGCTTTGAGGATGTCAGTGTGTTGAACCAGTTTTCTAATCTCTGGCGACATTTGCAGTGTTACTTGACCTGGTCGTCGGAGCCGAAGCAATCCTTGTACGTCCAAGGCCACGGTTCCACGAGTGGCAAGGTCCACAAATAGCGCTGGCTCGATATCGCCGACAGCCAATGGCCCGAGGTGAAATACGTCTGCAGAGACGTCGACCAGGTCTCTTGTCGTTAACGGATCTGCAAATCTCAAGATTCTCTGGAGCCGGTGGTTTGGGTCGGAAGAGGAGTAAATATTTTCAAATTGCAACGTCTCCGACGACTCGAGACAACGGATCGTGGTGTCGGCTTGCTCGAGCTTTGACAGAAGATTCTGCCGGTCGTTGGCTGCAACTTTCGTCACCAGCATGGTCTCCAGACCCAGTTTCCGGTAGGCCAGGGAGGAAAAGAAACCCGTTCCGCCGACGGTGGGGCCCGAACGGTGTCCGCTGACCACAATCGTTTCGGAGGTGACATGACCCACAACACAGACCTTCGGCATTACAAGAAATCTCCCTAAGGATAGGCCCGGGTGGCCGTCTGTTTCGCTGTCCGGCGGCCTAGCTTATCTTCGAAAGTACAGGAGTGCGCGTCAAGCGCAAAGCGCGGAAAATGAAACTGGGGGGGAAAGAGCAGACGCTTACGTTTATGGCGCGCTCTGCAAGACCGGCTGGAAGCCGAAGAAGAAAAAGCGGTCGATGCTTGGCCCGACTGCGAAGATCCTACAATAACGATTCAATTGCCTCGACCAATTCATCGCTCTCGGGTCGGACCGTACTGCCGAAACTCCCTACGACCCGGCCCTCTCGAGACAACAGATACTTATGGAAGTTCCATCGCGGGTACTGGCCAGCTTCCTTAGCGAGGGCGCGGTAAAGGGGTTCTGCCCACCATTTGGCGACCCGGCTTTTCTCGAACATCGGGAATTGAACGTTGTAGGTGAGGCGACAGAACTCCTGCACCTTTTTCTCCCCGCGCGGCTCCTGGAAAAAATCATTTGATGGGAAGCCGAGAACAGCAAATCCACGAACCTGGTACTTTTCGTACAGGGCTTCAAGGCCCTCGAATTGCGGAGTAAAGCCGCAATAGCTGGCGGTGTTGACAACCAGCAGGACTTTACCGGCAAATTCATCACACAATCTGACCGTTGTCTCGCTGGCGAGATACCTTTTGCTGAAATCCAGTGTTGCCGGACAGCTCTCATCTGCCATGCTCGGATTAAGAAAGAAGAACATGGCGAGGGCCACGCAGCCGGAAAACGGTTTCATTGTGCGGTTGCTTCGGTTCGATTTCGCATATTTTAAAGAATACTCTATCTCGAATTAGAGAGTAGAGGAGATTCCGCAGACGCTGAACTGAAGTTTTCAGTTCACTTCAAGTACCTGCTCGATTGCCAGGCGATCTTCGGTTGCCATTTGGTCATGGCTGCTGATTCGGGTGGTCAGCCGAGACGGAATTGGGAGGTGACTTCTCTGATCTCATTGAGAAGGGCATTTTTGCGCTCCGCCGACGCAAAACTCGCCTTGACAGAATTAACCGCGTATTGGGCGAGCGCGGTCCGGTCGAGGCTGAATGCACGCTGCACGCTCGCATAGTTGGCATTAATATAGCCGCCAAAATAAGCGGGATCGTCTGAATTGATAGTGACCTGAAGGCCGGCCTGGGTGAGTTTTTCGATATTGTGTTCGGACATCTGTGCAAACACCTTCAGCTGGATGTTTGACAGCGGGCAGACGGTCAACGGTATCTGCGAAAACCGCAACTGCTCGACCAGCGCCAGGTCTTCTAAACAACGAACACCGTGATCGATGCGCTCAACATTGAGGGTATCCAACGCTTCTCGGATGTAGTTGGACGGGCCTTCTTCCCCCGCATGTGCCACCAGATGTAACCCTTTCGCTCGCGCCCGGTTAAAAACTTCGCTGAATCCGGATGGCGGAAACCCAAGCTCCGAGGAGTCAAGACCGACCCCAAGGATTTCCTCACGCCTTGCAAGCGCAGTCTCCAGCGTCTTCATCGCTGACGCGGCGGGCAGATGCCGAAGAAAGCAGAGAATCAGCCCGGAGGTGATCCCGAATCTGCTCTCACCCTCCCGGAGTGCCGCCGTGATCCCATCCAGAACCAGATCGTAGGCAATTCCCCGATTGGTATGGCTCTGCGGATCAAAGAAAATCTCGGTGTGGCGAACGGCATCGGCATGAGCTCTCTCAAGGTAGGCCAGTGTCAGATCGAAAAAATCCTGTTCGGTCCGCAACACGTCGTTGCCTCGATAGTAGATGTCGAGAAACGACTGAAGGTCAGAAAATTCATAGGCCTGTCGGATTTCCTCGGCAGTGCTCCACGGCAGCTCAATACCGTGATGCTCAGCCAGGGCATACATCATCTCGGGTTCTAGCGTTCCCTCGATGTGTAGGTGCAGTTCAGCTTTCGGCAGAGTGCTAAGAAATTCATCCAGCGAAATCATGGAATTCATGTTATCCGGATAACCGCTTCCCTGTACAGAAGCGACGATCGCTGGCATTATCTTGGTTTTGAAAAGTGTTGATAATCAGCGAGTTCAACTGCTGATTGTTACCCTCCACTCTTAAATGCGCATAGCGCATCAGCATCTTGGTATCTTTGTGGCCTGTAATCGTCGCTACTACCTTGCCGGGACTGAAGAGTATAGGAACCGGAAAATAACCGTCCAGATTTGTGTCCAAACGCTTAAAACCGACAACCGACACAAAATGAAAACCTCTCTAACTGGGTGTAGTTAAGGGGGAATTTTGGTCGGGGTGAGAGGATTTGAACCTCCGGCCCTGTTGTAGGAATGTAGGAACCTTTAGGACACTTCGTGTAGTTTAGTTCACACGGAGGCCAAGACAATGACTCACGCTGAAAGAGAGGTAAATCGTAAATTACGTATCCTTAATCACGCCGAAGAATCCGGGAATATTGCTAAAACGTGCCGTTATTTTGGCATCCCACGATCCTTGTTTTATGTTTGGCGAAATGCCTATCGCCAACACGGTAATGAAGGACTCAAATGCAAGAAGCCTATCCCCAGGACACACCCCAATCAAACACCGGATGAGATTGTTGAAAAGATTTTATATCTGAGACGCAAATACCACTTGGGACCCACTCGGATCATGTGGTACGTGGCACGCTATCATTCGATGCGTGTATCGGATGCCACGATATACAGAGTATTGAAAAGGCACGGTGTTAATCGATTACCAGGGCGTCCGGGGCGCCGAAAAATCCACACTAAACGCTACAACAAACAAGTTCCTGGCCACCACATTCAGATGGATGTTAAGTTTCTAATATTCAAAGGAAAGAACGGCCAAAAGCTCAAACGCTATCAATATACCGCGATTGATGACGCGACACGGGTCAGGGCCTTGAAGGTTTATACACGCCACACCCAGAAAAATGCAATTCATTTTGTCGATTATGTCATCAACAAGTTTCCATTCCGTATACAGCAGATCAGAACGGATCGTGGTCATGAATTCCAGGCTCTGTTCCACTGGCATGTCGAAGACAAGGGCATTCGGCATGTCTCTATCAAACCGCGCTCGCCTCAGCTCAACGGCAAAGTAGAACGATCTCATCGATCAGATCAGGAGGAGTTTTACCAGTTACTGACGTACAAAAATGACGTTGATTTGGAAAAAAGGCTCTATGAGTGGGAACAGTTTTATAACTTTGCAAGACCGCATGGTGCCCATAAGGGAAAAACCCCTTATGAATCTCTCAGAGATAAGTTAGCATGAAAATGAAGTGTCCAGCAGGTGCGCACTTACTACACACTCTGGTGGTCTCGGTCCCAATACCAGCCATGGCCGGCAAATGGGCAAAAGGACTGTATGCCAAAACTATCACCGACGAATACAAGGTCTACTACAACCGCTACTGGTCAGGGTGAGAGGATTTGACCCTCCGGCGCTAAAGCAGAACCAACTGTTCGCGTAAAAAAGTTCACGCGGATACTTGCGACCGATAGGGTATCCGTAATCAATGTAGCTGCGGCGAGTTCAGCGAGTCCGACCGGTTCACCGACTGAACCGTCAGATCGAGCATCTCGCCATCGCGCGACAGGGTCAGCGGAATACCGACGCCCGCCTCGCCGGTCGCCCAGACTCGGCGGAACATTTCGGCCAGTTCCTTGACGGGCTGACCGCCAACACCGAGTATGAAGTCGCCGACCCGCACGTCGGCGCGCTGCGCTGGCCCTCCCTCCGCGACGCCGGCGACGACCAGCGCGTCATCCATCTCGGTCGTCATCATGCCAAGCCAAGGACGCGCCGGTTTCTGGGTCCTTCCGTAGGTCAGCAACTCGTCCATGATCGGTTTCAATATATCGATCGGAACAACCATATTGCCGTTGACCGAATCGCCGCCAGAGATGACCTGCGGCACGAGCAGCGAACCGATACCACGCAATGTGCCATCATGACCGATCAGTCCGGTCCCGCTCCAACTGGGGTGTGGCGGGGCGGTAAAAATCGCTTCATTGAGCAGATATTCCCAATAGCCAGCGAATTCGCGCTTGGCCTGTACCCGCGCCGAGATGGCGTTTTCACGGCCGCCATGACCTGCCAATACCACCGACTCGCCTTCACTGACGTCGGCCGAACTGCCCATTTCGAGCGTCGACAGATCTAGCCGTCCCAAAGCCTGGATCAGGCCAAAACCGGTTTCCTGATCGTAGGCGACAGTATGAGCGTTGGTCGCACCGCCCTTGTTGTCGATGAGCCAAATAGTCTCCGCCTCTGTCACCAGATATCCGATCGTCACGATCAACCCGTTTTCCCGGATCAGCACGCCGTGGCCCGCCCGTTCCGTGCCGAGTATCCTGGCCGTCATCGCAGTTTTAGGAATCTGCGTGCGGACGGATACGATAGCGGACAGCGCCCGTTTCAAATCGTAAGAAAGTTCTTCCTGTCGCGGTTGCGCAGTTTGTGGTATTTCTGACATCGTTTCCTTATTTCCGTTTTCGCCATTTAATAGTCTCGGCACCAACCCCAACAGAAAACATCAACAACAGAATTGAAAGAAGACGGTTCATACCAGCACTATATAAGAGAAGTGGGATCTATTGGTCTAGGACATTGCCCTATAGCCTGTTGAAAACACGATCCCAGTCTATCTTATCGCCCGCGGTTTACATGGGACCAAAAGAATCACCTATTCCCTGGCGTTTTTGCTTTTACACGGCTTACATTGATCTAGTTCCCACACCCAAGCGTGTTCCTATAATTCTGTCACACTGTTATGTGGCAATCTATCGGTAACACTATGGAACTCAAAATTTATGATACCTGGATTCGATTCTCTTTCCATTCGTATAGCCCTGTCAGCCGACTACAATGAGCACGGATTCGACACATGCTCAGATACTGCAACAAATCCATTCGCGTGAACAGATAAATAGCCGGAGCTCGTAAACGTTATGGCCGAACAAAGTTCAATGTTCGAAATTGCAACCGCTAGTATTGAAGGTAGTCAGTTAACTATTACCTGGGGCGACGGCCACCACAGCAGCTACCACCCATTCTGGTTACGCCATCAATGCGAATGTAAAGTATGTGGTACCCCCATAGATGCTGTCAGGGGCATCCGGCTTCTCGACATTCCACCAAATGTCGAGCCAGAGTTACTCGACAATTCCAACACCGATATCAATATTCAATGGATGCCTGACAAGCATCGCTCGGTTTATTCGGCGAGGTGGTTGCGAAATCATTGCTATTCCGATCAGGAGCGTGCGCGAAGAAAACATCTTCCGACCTTATGGGACGACTCAATCGTAGATTCGCTACCGTTATTTGATTTCAATCAAGTTGAAGTAGACCTGGCAGAGCGTTTAGCGATGCTGGAATCAGTTCGCGATTATGGATTTTGCCAGATAATCAACCTGTCGACAGAATCTGGGCAGTCTCGTCGGCTCATTGAATTGGTGGGTCCCCAGCGACAAACTCATTTCGGTACCTACAATTTGTCGAGGAAAACGAACGTCGACAATGTCAGCGATACCACATCTGAATTGTTGCCCCATGTTGATGAAGCCTATCGATTGTCGTGCATTGGTATTATTGTTTTCCAGGTGTTGCAACCCAGTTCGAACGGCGGTGACTCGACGTTGGTAGACGGGTTTCAGGCGGCGCAGCGGATGCAAGAAAAATGGCCTGAAGACTTCGATTTGCTAACACGGGTCCCCATTACTGCAGAACGGTTTGATCTAGGTGCAAATACCGACGGCCAATCCCGGTGGTACTTCGCGCGCTTGCCCGTTATAAAGCTGGATAGTGACGGCGACATCTCCGGCGTGCGCTTAAACGAACGTCAAATTGCACCACTTGACATGCCAGCCGACCTGATTGAGCCGTGTTATCGCGCACTGAGGCGGATGTTCGAAATTCTCTACGATCCTGAATTGATAATTACTTTAAAACTGAAGGTAGGAGAGGGGTTGTTATTCAATAACCAACGCGTATTGCATGGTAGGACCGGGTTTACCGCCGAAGAGCCTGCGCGTTCTGTCCTGACGAGCTCGGTTGACTTGGACGATTTTCATTCGACGATGCGCATTTTACGTCGGACGCTTGGTACAGAGAATTCGTCAGTGTTGTTCAACCAAGGCATGATTGTGTAGATCGAAACGAATATGGCGATAAGAAAATTGCCAACGGTAGCGACAATATCGCGAGGCTCAGAATCTACAACGGTGGGAGACCCACTTAAACCATGGACCTTACTGCATGGAATTTGGCGCAGTTGGGTGGAGAAAATGGATTATGAGTCCAGTGGTCCAACCGTAGGGCCTATGAAAATCAACCACATACGCACACCGATCCCGCGCGAATGTGACTGGAATGGACTGGAGTGGACACATTTAGGGCACATTCTGGGCACAGTCCAAAGCTAGTTGGCTCCCACGATAAACCGTACAAGCGACAAACCGCTGCTTGTTCGCTGTAGGTCAGCCCGTGAGAAACACTCTTACCCGATATTGGCATCCTTCATTCCCACTTCTTATATGGTATCTCGATGGTCAGCCGCCCCGTACCCAGCCCCGGATACATCGTGATGAAGGAGGGCGTGCCTCGTTCCTCGGGGTATTCCCCTTCATTCTCGGCTAGTGCTTTGGCGTAAGCCAAGGCAGTCTCAATCTCGGGGAAGTCCTTTTGAAGGTGGTGGGTGGGTGTGCTTGCGTAGACTCTGACGTAATAGCCGGTGATTTCCTTTCTCTGTTCGTCTTTG